>DASXGU010000188.1:0-10550 GCA_036488915.1 Gemmatimonadaceae bacterium
GACGATCTCGACCGAATACTCGGCGCTGATGTCCAAGGTCGTCGCCAACGGCAACGGCCGCATCAAGTTTCCGCTCAACGAGCCGGCACAGGGAAAGAAGAAATCTCAGATCGACGAGTACCTCGAGTTCTACCAGGGGCCCGGCTGCCAGCACATCGCGATCGCCACCGACAACATCATCGACACGGTGACGAAGCTGCGCGACAACGGCGTCGAGTTTCTGCGGGTGCCGGGTACGTACTACGACACCGTCCTCGACCGCGTCGGATCCATCGACGAGGATGTCGCCCGTCTGCGAGAGCTCGGCATACTGGTCGACCGCGACGAGGAGGGCTATCTGCTGCAGATCTTCTCAAAGCCGATGGAAGACCGGCCGACCCTCTTTTACGAGATTATCCAGCGGAAAGGCGCCAAGAGCTTCGGCGCCGGAAACTTCAAGGCGCTGTTCGAGGCGCTCGAGCGCGAGCAGGATCTGCGCGGGAATCTTTAGGCCATGCCCATCTACCACACCCTCGGCAAAATTCCCCGCAAGCGGCACATCGCGTTCAGAAAGCCGGACGGGGGGATCTACGCCGAGGAGTTGGTAGGGCACGAGGGATTCACCGGTACGTCGTCGCTGCTGTATCACATCTATCCGCCGACGACGGTGAAATCGGCGCGCAGGATCCGCGAGACGAAGCTGGAGGCGGACCCCGACCAGACGCTCAAGCACCGACATTTTCTCACCTCGCGGGTGAAGAAGGGCGGCAGCGCCACCCTCGACAGGATTCCGCTGCTGTTCAATCAGGACATCGCTATGCTCTACGTCGAGCCCGACGAGAACGACGCGCACTTCTACCGGAACGCGCAAGCCGACGAGCTCGTGTACGTCAGCAAAGGGAAGGGCGTGCTGGAAACCTCCTATGGCCACCTGCCGTTCGGCGAAGGCGACTATCTCATCATCCACCGCGGCATCCTGCACCGTTACCGGTTCGACCTCAACTTCAAGGATCAACCCAAGTTGGTGGTCTTCGAGAGTCGCGGTCACGTGCGCTGGCCGAAGCGCTATCGCAACGAGTTCGGCCAGCTCATCGAGGGCGCGCCGTACTCGGAGCGCGACATCAGGCGTCCGACGTTCGTCGAGCCCATCGACGAGATGGGCGACTTTCCGGTGCTGGTGAAGCAGTACGACGGAATCAACGAGATCGTGCTCGATCATAATCCGCTGGATGTCGTCGGCTGGGATGGATACTTCTATCCGTGGGCGTTCAACATCAACGACTTCGAGCCGATCGTCGGGCGCGTGCACCAGCCGCCCCCGGTGCACCAGACTTTTCAGGGCGACGGATTCGTCGTCTGCTCCTTCTGTCCGCGGCCTTACGACTTCCACCCCGAAGCGGTACCCGCGCCGTACAATCACAGCAACGTCGATTCCGACGAGGTTCTTTACTACGCCTCGAGCGAGTTCATGAGCCGCAAGGGAATCGAATTCGGGAGCATCACCCACCATCCTGACGGAATTCCGCACGGTCCACACCCCGGCCGCGCCGAAGCGAGCATCGGAGCGAAGTACACCGACGAGCTGGCGGTGATGATGGACAGCTTTCGCCCGCTCAAGGTGGCGAAGGCGGCACTGTCGATCGAAGATCCGAATTACCACAAGTCCTGGCTGCAAGGCCAGCACGCTCAGTTCAATCCACCAACGAGCTGAGGCCTAGGCTGAACACATGAGCGATGCGCTCTGGACTCCGTCGCCCGAGCGCGTAATCAAGGCGAACATGACCGAGTTCCTCCGCTACGTGGAGGAGCGGGGTGGTCCGCCCGTGCCCGACTACTCGGCGGACTCGTATTGGCAGCTGCACGAGTGGTCGGTCAACAACCCTGAGCGGTTCTGGTCGCTGGCTTGGCGATTCTGCGGCATCATCGGCCACCGCGGCACCGGCGGCGGCGCCGAGCGCGTCGGCGTCGGCCTCGACCACATGGGTCCGCCCGATCCGGAGAGGGGGCCGAAGTGGTTCCCCGACGCCAGTCTCAATTTCGCGGAAAACCTCTTGCGCTTCGCGGACGACGAGCCCGCTCTCGCGTCGTGGAATGAGGAAGGACATCAGCGCACCCTCAGCTATCAGGAGCTGCGGGAAGCGGTCGGCACTCTCGCCCTTGGCCTCAGCGCTGCCGGCGTCGAGCCCGGCGACCGCGTCGCCGGCTGGCTGCCGAACATTCCTGAAGCAGTCATTGCAATGCTGGCGGCGACGTCGCTCGGCGCGATCTGGTCGTCGTGCTCGCCCGATTTCGGCGCGCAGGGCGTGATGGATCGCTTCGGGCAGATCGAGCCGAAGATTCTGTTCGCCGCCGATGGGTATCTGTACAACGGCAAGGAGATCGATCTGCTGCCGCGCCTGCGCCAGATCGCGTTCCGGATTCCGAGCCTCGAGCACGTCGTAGTCACGCCCTACCGTCGCCAAATGCCGGATCTCGACGGAGTGAGGAAGGGAATTCTCTGGTCGAGATTCATCGCGACGCAGTGGGCGCTGGCGGCGAGTCAGAGCACGCCTCCCGAAGGCTACAAGACTCCGGGAGAAGGATTCCGTCGCACTCCGCCCGGCGGCAGCCCGCGGCAGACACCGATCCCTTCGATGCGCACTCCGCCGACCGGCGTGAAGGCCGTCTCTCCGGCAGCCGCACCCGTCGCCGAAGCGCCGGATCCGAAGACCATGACGTTCGAGCGTTTTCCGTTCGATCATCCGCTCTACATCATGTACTCATCGGGCACCACCGGACTGCCCAAGTGCATGGTGCACAGCGCCGGCGGGACGCTCCTCCAGCATCTCAAGGAGCTGATTCTCCATACCGACCTGAAGCGCGAAGACTGCATCTTCTACTACACGACCTGCGGCTGGATGATGTGGAACTGGCTGGTCAGCTCGCTCGCGGTCGGAGTGAAGGTGGTGTTGTACGACGGCGCTCCGCTCGCGCCGCGGCCGGATTTCCTGTGGGACATGGCGGACCAGGAAGGCATCACCGTGTTTGGCACCAGCGCCAAGTATCTGGCGCTGCTGGAAAAGGTGGGCGCCGAGCCGCGCAAGACCCACAAGTTGACAAAGCTGAAAGCGATTCTGTCGACGGGCAGTCCGCTGGCGCACAACAGCTTCGACTACGTCTACAAGAAGATCAAGACCGACGTCCATCTCGCCAGCATCAGCGGGGGCAGCGACATCATCTCCTGCTTCGTGCTCGGGAATCCCATCATGCCGGTCTATCGCGGGGAGATTCAGACCGCGGGTCTCGGTATGGCGGTGGATGTGTTCGATGACCGGGGCAGAGTGCGGCTCATTCCGGGAGAGCTGGTGTGCACGAGGCCGTTCCCCAGCATGCCGGTGGCCTTCTGGGACGACCCCGACGGGGCGAAATACCGGGCTGCCTACTTCGAGTATTTCCCGGGCGTCTGGCGCCACGGAGACTGGGCAGAGATCACCCGGCATCGCGGGTACATCATCTATGGTCGCAGCGATGCAACGCTCAACCCGAGCGGCGTGCGCATCGGCACGGCCGAGATATACCGCCAGGTCGAGCTGCTGCCCGAAGTGCTGGAGAGCGTCGCGGTGGGGCAGGAGATCGAAGGTGACGCGCCGGGCGACGTGCGCATCGTGCTCTTCGTCAAGCTTCAGCCGGGTCTCACCCTGGACGCCGCGCTCTCTGAGCGCATCACCTCACAGCTGCGCGAGAACACCACGCCGCTCCACGTCCCCAAGAAGATCATCCAGGTCGACGACATCCCGCGCACGATCAGCGGCAAGATCAGCGAGCTGGCGGTGCGCGAAGTGATTCACGGGCGACCGGTGAAGAACACCGAGGCGCTCGCCAATCCCCAGTCGCTGGAGCTTTTCGCGCGACTGCCGCAGCTGCGCGACTAGCGCAGCACGGGGAATCGGTTTGTAGCTGGCCGCGCTCGCGCGCGGCGGATTAGTGGCTGGCTACGGCGGGTTCGCGCTTCGCCATCGAGGCGACCGCGCCGAGCATGTCCTGCAGCTTGGGCCCACGACCGGGCTCCGGAGCCGTGAAGCTCAGGCCGGTTTGATAGTGCGATACGCCGTAGCTCTCGGCAGATCTCCGCTCGACTGTGATACCGTAGTTCTGAGCGTCCGATTGATCGGCGGCAGCCGCGGCGGTGCTCTGTGGCAGCGCGTGCGCCTCTGCCTCGGACAACAGACCCTGCCAATCCGGCGCGGTCTTCAGGTTCGCCTCACAGATCGAGCTGACCCAGCGATCTTCGCCAAAGTGCGAGTCCCTCTTGGTGACCGGACCGCAGTTGAAGCCCTTACGAACGAAGTTGTCGACGCGGGTATCGGCCGATGCGGGAGTCGACTCATAGTACTGGTCCCACCACAGGAGCAGGCGACCGCTGACGGCGGTGCCGTTCTGATGGATGATCACCAGGTACTGTGGATTGCCGAAGCCCGAGTACCAAATCCGAACTTCGCGCTCGCCTTTCTTGAGCTGGGTCTTGGCGAGGGGCGCGAGGCCGGCAGTGGCGACAGCGGCATCCTTCGTCTCGAAGATTGCCTCGGGAGTGGGACCGGTGTCGTTCGAGGCCGCAAAGGAGGCCTGCTGAGCGACCATTGAACCGGGGATGGCGAGCAGGATGGATGCAGCGAACGTGAATCGGCTCATGCAGAGAGGACTATTTTCCCGTCCCGAGCGTCACATTTTACTACCTCATCCACAACGGCCTTGTAAGTCCCTACGCTGCAAACACTTACCCTGTGGGAAAGCGCGCATTAAACAGCCGTTTGTCGCCGCTGCCTCTCAGAGCGAGGCCAGTCGCCGGCCAAAAACCTGGGCGTAATACACGCCCCCCGCCGAGGAGCGGGCAATTCCGATTCCGGTCTCGACCACGCCCGGGTTGAGGATATTCGCGCGGTGGCCGGGCGAGTTCATCCATCCTTCGACGACTGCCTCGGCGCTTGGATAACCGAGCGCGACGTTCTCCGCGATCTCACCAAAGCCGTAGCCGACATAGTGCGCGCGATCGGCGAGAGTCGGGAGCTGTGCCTCAGGCAGTACATGAGCCATTTTCTGGAAGTGCGCCATGTTGGTCGCCTGGATCTTGGCCATCTGGTCCAGTTGAGGATTGTAAACGAGCGGCCTCAGACCCCGCCTCGATCGCTCCGCGTTGATTAGATCAAAAATGCGGCTCTCCGATGTCGCGTACGGGCTCGCACCCCTCGGCGCCGACGGCGGCGCTGGAGCGGGCGGGGGAATCGTGCAGCCCCCGACAACGAGTGCTGCCGCGGAAGCGGCGATGATTCCGGTCAGGCGCATGCGTTTTATATCGCCGGCTCAGGCCGATCGTTCCAGCGCCTCCAGGATGCGACGCGGCTCGAGGTGCGTTCGCTTCGCCGTGAAGACACGCAGCCAGCGCGCGCTCTTGTACAGCTCCTCGGAAAGTGAGGGAAGATTGATTGTGCCGATCCAGCCCTCGCCCGTGAGCCGCTCCACCTTTCCGCCGCGTCGCAGCACCGGAATGTCGAGGCCGAGCATTTCCGTCTTGACCGGATAATCGAGAAGGAGCTCGCCGGGGCCCAGACCAAGCTCGCGCGCCAGAGAATCTTCCGCGGCGGCGACTCGCTTGCGGTCGGTGGCTAGCCACTCGAACGATGAAGTGTCGAGCTCGGCCGCTGGCCACTCGGCCGCGCGCTTGTACAGACGTCGCTCCTTCAGCGCCGACAGCAGAGGACTGACGCTCTCCGCTTCGAGGCGGTGCATCAGGCCTTCGTCGGTGTGGCGAGCCAGAGACTCGACGTCCACCGCTCCCGAGCTCACCGCGTCTTCCACCAGTCGCTTGTACATCGCCGTGGCGCTGCGAACCGCGTGGTGCCAGTAAACGTTCCGGTACATCTGGTACTTGGCAAAGAGGAGTGACTCCAGAGCGGAGAGCGCCTTCTCCTGCACACCTAGCGTCTGACGTCCGGTGTCCGGATCGTCCACTACCACGAATGAGTTGGTCAGGCGGTCGACGTCGATCTCGCCGTAGGGCACCCCGCACATGAACGCGTCGCGCTTGAGGTATTCGATTTTATCGAGATCCAGCGAGCCCGAGATCAGCCCCTGCAGGGCGCTGTCGCTCTGGCCGCGTATGAGCGCGAAGACTTTCTGGGGCGCGTCGGCGCCCAGACGGGACGAGAGCAGGGAAGCGACGCTCCCCTCGGTGATGAGCGGACGCGCCACGTCCTCGTGGTGCAGGGCGCCGATCTCCTCCAACGCGTGCGAGAACGGGTAGTGACCGACGTCGTGCAGCAGCGCTGCCGACCGGACGATCGCCTGCTCCATCTCGGTTATCGAGACCGAATCTTCGGCTTCGCAAAGGAGCGCCAGCGTCCGTCGCGAGAGGTGATGGGTGCCCAGCGCGTGCTCGAAACGCGTGTGCGTGGCGCCCGGATACACCAGGTAGGTCCAGCCCAGCTGCCTTACGTAGCGCAGTCGCTGGAAGACTTCGGTGTCGACCAGCTCCATCGTGAGCTGATCGACTCTGATATTGTTCCAGACGGGATCGCGCAGGATCTCGAAGCGCGCCGCCCGCCGCCCGCTATGGCTCGGCGTTATCCCTTCGGGCCGGCGTTCTTGATCGCCGAATCGAACTTCTCGAACTTCTCGAAGTTCTCGCGAAACATTCGCGCCAGCTTTTTCGCCTGCGCGTCGTACGCCGCCGGGTCGGTCCAGGTCTGTCGCGGATTCAGCACCTTCGATGGCACGCCGACGACCTCGGTCGGAACGGCGAGACCGAAGACGGGATCGGTCTGCGTCTTCACATCGTCGAGCTCGCCCGTCAGCGCGGCGTTTACGATCGCGCGCGTGTAGTCGAGCTTGATCCGTGAGCCGACTCCGTACGGGCCGCCGCTCCAACCGGTGTTGATCAGCCACACCTTCGCCTTGTGCTTGCGCAGAAGATCGCCGAGCATCCGAGCGTACTTGATCGGATGCCAGACCAGAAACGCCGCGCCGAAGCAGGCGCTGAACGTCGGCTGTGGCTCCTTCACCCCGCGCTCGGTTCCGGCGACCTTCGCCGTGTATCCGGACAGGAAATAGTACATCGCCTGATCAGGAGTCAGCCTGGCGATGGGAGGAAGAACGCCGAACGCGTCGGCGGTGAGGAAGACGATATTCCTCGGATGACCGCCACGACCACCCTTGACGTGGCGCTCGATGTAGTCGAGCGGATACGACGCCCGCGTGTTCTCGGTGATCGACTGATCCGCGAATCGAACCTTCCTGGTTGCCGGGTCGAGCACGACGTTCTCCAGCACGGTGCCGAACATCTGGGTGGTCCTGTAGATGTCGGGCTCGCTCTCCGGCGAAAGGTTTATCACCTTCGCGTAGCACCCGCCCTCGAAGTTGAAGATCCCGTTCTCCGACCAGCCGTGCTCGTCGTCACCGATGAGATCGCGGCCGGGCGCGGTCGAGAGCGTCGTCTTGCCTGTACCCGAAAGTCCGAAGAAGAGGGCTGTGTCTCCTGCCTCACCGACGTTGGCCGAGCAATGCATCGACAGCACATTCTGCCTGGGCAACAGGTAGTTCATCACCGCGAACATCGCCTTCTTGAGCTCGCCCGCGTAGCGCGTCCCGCCGATCAGTATCGCGCGCTCGGCGAGATTGAGCACGATGAAAGTTCCGGACTTCGTTCCATGCCGTTTGGGATCGGCTTGCATCTCGGGCGCGTGCAGGACCGTGAAGTTGGGATCGAAGGTCGGGAGGTCGCTCAGCTCCGGGCGGATGAACATGTTTCGCACGAACGCCATGTGCCACGCATTGGGCGATACGTAGCGGACCGACAGCCGGTATGATGGGTCCGCGCCACAGTACAGATCCTCGACGAACAGCTCGGGCGATCTGTTCAGATGGCGGCGAACGTCATCGAGAAGGAGTTGATACTGCTCTTCCGACATCGGCTGGTTGACCTTGCCCCAGTCGACGTCCTCTTCGATAGCGCCGCTTCGCACCACGAATTTGTCGTTGGGGGACCGCCCGGTGTGCGGGGCCGTTACGGCGACGAAGGGACCCATGTCCGCAAATTCTCCCTCGCCACGCCGCGCCGCCGCCTGAAAAAGCTCGGGCGCAATCAGATTCCAGTGGACCTCACCCAGCGGGTCGAGTCCCTGTCTGCCCAGATCGACGCTGCTCTCGCGCGCTGCCGACTTGCGGCGCGGTCTTATCTCGGTAGCCATTACCTGCTCGACCTCTCCTTTGACCGCTGCTGCGCATCCACGACGGCGACTGCGGCCATATTCACTATATCCTGTACATCGGCTCCCTGTTCCAGCACATGCACGGGAAGATTCATACCGAGCAAAATCGGGCCGATTTTCGTCGCGCCGCCGAGGTGGTGGAGGAGCTTGTAGGCGATGTTGCCGGCGCTGAGATTCGGGAATATCAACACGTTGGCGCGCTCCTTCAACACGCTGAACGGATACGATGAGCGAAGGATGTTTTCGTCCATCGCCGTATCCGCCTGCATCTCGCCATCCACCACCAGGGCCGGATCGCGCTTCCTCAGAATCGCGACCGCCTGCGCGACCTTCTCGGTCTCCGGGTGCCGCACAGAGCCGAAGTTGGAGAACGACAGCATCGCGATCTTGGGCGTGATGCCGAAGTTGCCAACGATGTTGCCCGCCGACCACGCGATCTGCGCCAGCTGCTCTGCCGTCGGATCGATGTTGACGGTGGTGTCTCCACAGAAGATAACGTGCTTGTCGAAGACGAGCATGTAGAGACCACTGACGATCTCCGCCTTCGGGTGCGGGCCGATGACCTGGAGCGCGGGCTTGATGGTCTCCGGGTAATGCATGCCGACGCCCGAGAGAAGCGCGTCAGCATCTCCGCAGGCGACCATCACCGAGCCGAAGTAATTCCCGTTGAAGAGGAGCTGATGCGCTTCGCCGTGGCTGAGTCCTTTGCGCTGGCGTCGCTTCCATAGGTAGTCCGCGTATTTGTCGCGCTTGTCCGACGTCGCCGGATCGTCGATGGAGATGTCGCGCAGCGAGATGTGGCTCTCTTCGGCCAGGCGCTCTATGGTCCCGCGCTGGCCGAGCAGGATCGGTGAGCTGATTCCTTCATCCGCGATGATGCGCGCGGCGCGAATAATCTTCGGCTCTTCGCCTTCGGGGAATACGATCCGCTTCGGCTCGCGGACCGCGCGGTTGATGATGCCGCGCATGATTCCGCGCGCGCGGCCGAGTCGCGCCTCCAGCTGCTCGCGATACTGCTCGAGGTCGATCATCTCCTTGGCGACGCCGCTGGCGACGGCGGCCCACGCGACCGCTGGCGCGACCCATAGCAGAACCCGTGGGTCGAAGGGAAACGGAATCAGATAGTCTGGCCCGAACTTCACAGAGCGGAGTCCGTACAGCCGCGACACGCTCTCGGGCACGTTCTCCTTTGCCAGCGCCGCCAGCGCGCGCGTCGCCGCCATCTTCATCTCTTCGTTCACCTGGGTGGCGCGGGCGTCGAGCGCGCCGCGGAAAATGAACGGGAAGCCGAGGACGTTGTTGACCTGATTCGGGTAGTCGCTGCGGCCGGTGGCGATGATGGCGTCGCTGCGCACCGTCCGGACCTGCTCCGGCAGGATCTCCGGCTCCGGATTGGCGAGGGCGAACACGATCGGCTTCTTCGCCATCTTCGCCACCATCTCGCCGGTGATCGCACCGGCAACCGAGAGCCCGACGAATACGTCGGCACCGACCAATGCGTCGGCGATGGTGCGCGCCTTCGTCGGATGAGCGAACTTCGCCTTGTAGGGATCGAGCTCCCCCGTCCTCCCCTCGTAGACCACTCCCTGCCTGTCGGTGAGCAGAATGTTCTGGCGCGGGACGCCGAGTCTCACGTAATGCTCGGCCGTGGAGATGGCTGCGGCCCCGGCTCCGGAGAACACCACCCTTATCTTCTCGATTTTCTTGCCGACGATCTCCAGCGCATTGAGAAGCGCGGCGCCGGAAATGATGGCGGTGCCATGCTGATCGTCGTGGAAGACGGGGATCTTCATCGTCCTCCGCAACGTCTCTTCGATGTAGAAGCAGTCGGGGGCGCGGATGTCCTCGAGATTTATTCCGCCGACCGTCGGCTCCAGGAGCTGGCAGAACTTTATCACATCGTCTGGATCTTCCGATCCGACCTCGAGATCGAACACATCAAGATCGGCGAACTGCTTGAAGAGGTTTCCTTTGCCTTCCATGACCGGCTTGCCAGCGAGGGCGCCGATGTTGCCGAGACCGAGCACCGCAGTGCCGTTCGTCACGACGGCGACGAGGTTCCCCTTGGCGGTGTATTTATAGGCGTCTTCGGGGTTCGCCTTGATCTCGAGGCACGGAAGCGCGACACCCGGTGAGTAGGCGAGGGCCAGGTCGCGCTGGTTGTTGAGCGGCTTGGTGGGAACTACCGCGATCTTTCCGGGGCGGCCGGTCGCGTGGTAGTCGAGTGCATCTTCGCGCTTCATGGACTTGGAAAAATGTCCTAAGACACTCGGTAGTGCTACCCTGCAACGGCAGTAATCGATCTGCGCATGACGTTCGACAGCTTGGCGC
>DASXGU010000235.1:0-3245 GCA_036488915.1 Gemmatimonadaceae bacterium
CCTGACGTTGGGAGTCCTGCTCAGCAGAGTCGTCGATGCCCGCCGGCTCGAAGATGCCCTCGGACGACTCGGGGAGCGACTGGCTTCGATTCCCCTGGTTTGGCTTGCCGCCGTGTTGGCGGTCTTCTCCGCGCTGGTCACCGCGATATTCAGCGTCGCGGTGCTGCATGCCAGGCCCAACCTCATCGACGCGATGGTGCAGCTCACCCACGCCCGATACATCGCGGCCGGCCACCTTGCCGGCCCGGTCGACTCGCTGTCCGATTTCTGGCACCTGCCCAATTCCATCGTCACTCCGAATGGCTGGGTCACCCAGTACCCGCCGGGCTACTCTGTTCTGCTGGGCCTCGGCTTTCGCTTCGGTGCGGCATATCTGGTCGGGCCGCTGCTCGTCGGCGTCACGGTCTTCTTCGCGACGCTCTCCGCGGAGCGGCTTTTCCCCAACGACAAGGCTACGGCGCGACTCGGCGCGATTCTTCTCGCCTGCAGTCCATTTCTCGTGGGGCTCGCCGGGGCGTACATGAATCACATCGGCGCAGCTGCGTTCATCTGCGTCGCCGTTTACTGCGCGCTCCGATCGCGCGACGCCGACAGTTTGCTGTGGGCGATCGGCGCCGGAGCCGCCGTCGGAGTGGTTTTCTCCATCCGCCCGCTGACCGCCGTGGTCGCGGCGCTCGTCGTGGCGATAGTATGGCTCAGCTCGCCCGCCACGTCCGGCGCGCGGCGGCTGACGAATCTGATCCGACTGACGGGCGGTGCGGTGCTCGGTATCGCGCCCTTCCTGCTTGCCCTCGGGGCCTTCAACCAACATTTCTTCGGTAGTCCGTTCCGCTTCGGATACGCGGCGCTGGTTGGTCCGCTGGTGGGTCCCGGCTTTCACCGTGATCCCAGTGGCCATCTCTATGGACCACTTCAGGCGCTCGCCTACACTTCGTCGGATCTCGTCACGCTCGGCGCTTACATGCTCGAGACGCCGATCCCGACCGTCCTGGTGATCGCCGTCTTCCTGCTGGTTGCGCTGCGGTTCGAAACCGGCACGCGAATCGTCGTCGCCTGGGCCCTGCTGCCGGTCGTTGCCAACGCGTTCTACTGGCATCACGGGGTCTTCATGGGGCCGCGCATGCTCAACGAATGGACGCCGGCCTGGGCGATTCTCACCGCGGTCGCGGCTGTTGGAATCGTGCGCCGAATTCCGCGCGACCGCGCCTTCGGCAATTACACGCCGCGAGGAGGTGTCGCCCTGGCGCTCCTTGTCGCGTGGGTTGTCGCGGTGATCTACCTTGCGCCCCAGCGACTGGCGCGGTACGGCGGCTCGTGGATGGCGAGCACGCGCATGGCGCCGCCGGCGACTCGCGGTCCTTCGCTCATTTTCGTGCACGGCGGCTGGCCCACCAGGATCGCCGTTCGCCTCACCGCGCACGGCTTGCGCGGCGATTCACTGGAGGCGGCCATGGCACTCAACCCGACCTGCGACGCGCAGAGATTCGCCGATTGGTATGCATCGGCGCCGAGCTCGCGCGCGCCGCATGCGCCGCCGCTCAATTTCGATTTTGAGAAACCGGGAGCCGGCAGGAAGATGGACATCGCCGAAGGCGATCAGATCCGATATCTCGCCGGCGTTCCGCTGCCCGGCGATTGCCTGCGGCAGGTGGCTTCGGATACGCTCGGCATCATCGACGTTTCTCCAATGATCTGGCAGGGCGACCTGCCGGGGTTGCCGCGCAATGGCTCCATGATCGTGCGCGACATGGGGCCGGTCCGGAATGCGGCGATGATCGCGCGCTATCCCGATCGGGTGCCGATGATGCTTTTCCGGGACATCAGGGAAGGCGCCCCGCGTCTGGTGCCTTACGCGGCCGGAATCAAAGTCCTCTGGCCCAACGGCTGATCGGAGGCTGCTGGCCGGCTAGACTGCCGTCTCTTCTTCAGGGCAGAATGTTGTACCGCATGATGTGGAAGAGCGCCGCCATGCCGTCGCGCCAGGTGATCTTCTTGCCCTCGAGATAAGTGCGGCCCGAATAGGCGACGGGCACCTCGTAGATGCGGGCGTTGGCGTGGGCGAGCCGCGCCGTGATCTCGGGCTCGAACCCGAAGCGTTCCGATTTCAGCGTCAGCGATCTGGCCAGCTCACCGCGCACAGCCTTGTAGCAGCACTCCATGTCGGTGAGGTTCAGGTTGCTGAACATGTTGCTGAGTGTGGTGAGCAGTCCGTTGCCGACCGAGTGCCAATAGTAGAGCACGCGGTGCGTTCCGCCGAGAAAACGCGAGCCGAACACCGCGTCGGCCCGGCCCTGAATCAGCGGCTCGAACAGCGTCGGCCAATCTCCGGGGTTGTACTCCAGGTCCGCGTCCTGGACGATGATGATGTCACCGTGACTCGCGCTGATCGCCGTCCGGACAGCCGCTCCCTTTCCTCTGTTTTTCTTCTGGTAAATGGCCTGGGCGATTTTTTTGTCGCGGAGCAGCTGCGCCAGAATGTCGCGCGTTCCGTCGGTGGAGCAGTCGTCCACGCAAATGATCTCGGTCAGATACGGCGTCGCTCTTACCCGCTCCACGATCTCGGCGATTGTCTCATTCTCGTTGTAAACGGGTATGAGAACCGAAACGAGCAGATCTGACTTCCTGAGCGGAGTTACCGGAGTGAGCAAAGAATGGTTTTCGTTGAGGGATTCGATTTCGCCGCGGGCGATTCTCTGCAAGGACACCTCTGGTCGGGAACTCGCAACGCGGTGTCTCCCATGACGGTGCCGTGAAGGCGGCCTGACGGTTCCGTCACGGTCAGCGGGGACCGTTTGTTCCTCCGCGGATCGTCGGAATCGTGCCAGCACGGAAGACGGCGAGAACTCTAGGGGATTTCACTGTTAACCGCGTAATGACGCGGCGAACTGGGCAAAACAGTTGCCCCCCGGCCGTCTTCCGCGTCTTGAGGATTGAAAACGTGTGCTCGAAGAAATCGCAGTTATAGCGAGCGAGACGCGCCGAGAATAACATCGAGCGCTCTTCAGATTTCCCCGATCGAGCAACTCGGCGGCGGCGCGTTTCGAATCCCTTAACTCCAGGATCGTCACCATGAACACCAACAAGAAAGGTTTCACCCTGATCGAGCTTCTGATCGTCGTCGTCATCATCGGCATTCTTGCCGCGATCGCGATTCCGAAGTTCGCCAATACGAAGGACAAGGCGTACGTTGCGGCGATGAAGTCTGACCTCCGCAACCTGGCGACCTACGAAGAGCAGTACGCCGC
>DASXGU010000036.1:0-4466 GCA_036488915.1 Gemmatimonadaceae bacterium
TCTTCTTCGCCGTTCGGACCGGGCACGCTCATCGACCTCGCCGTCACCACGATCCTGATCATGCTCGGGTCTCTGGCGCTGATGCTGCCGGTGACCTGGGTTTACATGTCGGCCCGGCCGATACCGGGACACAACCAGAACATCGTGCAGACGCTGATCATCCTGCCGCTGGTGGTTTCCGGGATCGTTTTCATCGTCCAGAACAGCCTGGCGCTGGCCTTCAGCCTCGCCGGTGTCATCGGCGCCGTGCGGTTCAGGACGACGCTGCGGGATACGCGGGATCTCGTTTACATCTTTCTGAGCATCGTCGTCGGGTTCGCGGCGGGAGTTCAGTCGCTGGCCGTCGGCGCGATCATCTCCCTGGTGTTCAACTTCGTATTGTTGGTCACCTGGCGGTACGACTACGGCAGGAACCTGCTGACGCCAACTGCGTCGTCTCAATGGGCGGCGCCTTTGCAGACGCTGGCGAGTCCCACCGGCGATCACGAGATACCCGACCGCGATCTCGTTCTCTCGCTCACACCTCAAAATGCCGAGGCGCTGGCCGATAGCTTTCAGCGCGTGCGCAAGGTCCTCGGAAAGAAGAAGAAGAAGCCGCGCTTCGACACGGTCCTGACGCTGACGACCTATCACGTTCCAGAGGTTCAGTCGCACGTCGAGCCGATGCTGGACAAGCTGACCAAGCGCTGGAAGCTGGACGAGGTCGTCACCAACGTCGGCAAGCCGTCGGAGATCTACTACATCGTCAAGCTGAGAAAGACCGTGCCCCGCGACGATCTCATGACGGCGTTGCACGAGGGATCCAACGGCACCATCGACTCCGCCAATCTCGAAACGGCCAGCCCGGTCGACGACAAGAAGGACGGCGGCTGATGAGTCGGTGCAGCCGGCTGGCGGTAGGGGCTGCGCTGGGGGCCTGCGCCATCGGCTGCAGGGAGACCGCCCAGGCGAAGGCGGCTGAGGTGCGGAAGGCGGAAACGGTCAGGAGCGCGGAGCTGTCGAAGCGGCTGGCCCAGGCAGATGCGAGGCCGGACCAGCAGCTGCCGATCGCGATGTGGCTGATGCCCCACGAGCTCAACGAGATCTCGGGGCTGGCGCTCACTTCGCGGGGGACTGTGCTCACCCACGACGACAACGTCGGTCGGGTTTACGAGATCGATCCGAAGACCGGCATCATGCTCAAGGCGTTCTCGCTGGCCGGGAACGTCAAGGGGGACTTCGAGGCCATCACCATCGTCGGCAGCGACATCTACATGATGGAGAGCAACGGCAAGATCTTCATCTTCAAAGAAGGAGCTGACGGCACGCAGGTTCCCTACAAGGTCTTCGACACCGGCCTCGGCAAGCAATGCGAGTTCGAAAGTCTGGCTTACGAAGCGGACAGCTCGAGACTTCTCATGGCGTGCAAGCGATTCCTCGACAAGGAGGAGCCGCACGCGCTTCTCATCTATCGCCTGCCCCTGCCCCTCGCGAATCGCGCGGCGATCTCGACGCTGAGAATTCCGATGCAGGAAGTGGCGGGCAAGAACAAGTGGAAGAATTTTCGCGCATCCGACATCAACATCGACCCCTTCACCGGCAACTACGTGCTGGTGGACGCCCGCGAAAAGGGTCTGGTAGTGATAACCCCCGACGGCGACGTGGTTCGATCCGAGCCGCTGCCGGGAGACCACCGCCAGCCCGAAGGAGTCGCGATCACCCGGGACAGCATCCTGATCATCAGCGACGAGGCCAACGTCAAGCCGGCCGCAATAACCCTCTACAGATGGCGATCCTGACAGACAAACCGGAGTCGTTTAAGTGAATAGTCATAAAAAGCCCGGCCTGGGCATCGCGCTCGCCGTGGCAGCAATCTTGGTACTCAGCTCCAATCCGATATTGGCGCAGAACGCTCCGCGGAGGAACCTCGGCAGGGACAGCGCCGTCGTGATTCCAGGGGAGATTTACAGGGCCGGAGGGTTGCACCGCGAGTTGCTCGGCAACAATCACCGCGACGCATGGACGACGCCGGTGAAGGTGCCGATTCTCGACCTGGCCAGTTTTCATGGCGGTCTCAAGCCGACCAAAACCGGCGGTGGTGCGCAGACCCAGTCCCTGAGGTTCACGGCGGGTGACGGCTCGGAGTGGGTGTTCCGATCGGTGAAGAAGGCTTTCCGGATTCTGCCGAAGCAGTACAACCACACCGTCGTCTGGTATATCGTGCGCGACCAGGGTAGCGCATCCCATCCCTATGGGGCGCTCGCGGTCGCGCCAATGGAATCGGTGCTGGATGTGCTCCATCCGTCTCCGACGGTGGCGCTGATGCCTGACGACCCGCGTCTGGGTGAATTCCGGCAGGAGTTTGCCGGCATGCTCGGCGAGCTGGAGGAGCGTCCGGAAACTCCCAAGAACGGGCCGGCCTTTGCGGGAGCCAGCGCGATCATCGGCGCCGACAGCCTCCTCAAGCTGATCGACGAAGATCCTTCGAACATCGTCGACTCCCGCGCACTGCTCACCGCGCGCGAGCTCGACATGCTGATCGGCGACAACGACCGGCATCCTGACCAGTGGAAGTGGGCGAGGTTCGGCAAGACCGACACATCTCCCTGGGAGCCTGTCGCTGTGGATCGCGACAAGGCCTTCGTGTCGTACGAGGGGCTGCTGATGGCCTTCGCCCGTCGCGCCATTCCGAGCCTGGTGACGTTCAGCACGAAGTATCCCGACCCACAGAATCTTTTCGCCAACGCCGGTGAAGGCGATCGCCGGCTGTTGCAAAGCCTGGACAAGTCGGTGTGGGATTCCATCGCCACCAGCCTGATGCAGAGGATCACCGATCCGGTGATCGACAACGCCGTGGCATCTTTGCCGCCGGAAGTGGCGCGGAATTCGGCCAAGCTCGCGGCAACGCTGAAGGCGCGGCGAAACGGTCTGCGCGGTGAGGCCGATCGTTATTACGGGGAGCTTTGGCGAGTGGCGGATGTGCACGGCACCGATGCCGACGATCAGGCGACGGTGACGCGGGCCGGCGAAGGAATCGTCGACGTCGTCATTCAGTCGGGAAACGCTGCTCCTTACTTCTCGCGCCGGTTCTATCTCGCCGAGACGAAGCAGATCCGCATCTACCTCCACGACGGCAACGACCGCGCGACCGTGCAGGGGAGCGTCGGCAAGAGCATTAAAGTGCGCATCATCGGCGGTAACGGGACGAACACCTTCACGGATCTGTCGACCGTGGGCGGCCACAGAAATCCGACCCACTTCTATGATGCCGGCACCGTCAACGATGTCGTCTACAAGCCCGACACCATCGCCGAAAAGGCGAACGTCGACATGGCGCTGAACCTTTCGTTCAACCGGCGGCCGTGGCTGCGCAATTATGGAACTCTGATTCCGCCCCAGCAGGACCGTGGCTCGTCGATCGTGCCGTCCGGAGCTGTGCATTCCCAGCGTCTGCTCGGAATCTACCCCGAGGTCGGAGTCACGAAGTACAACTACGGATTCCGAGACGTCCCGTACGCATCGATGCTACAGGCAAAGTTCGCCTACTCGTTCGCGAGCAATCGGCTTCGCCTCCGCACCGCGTTCGATAAGCGCCTCGAGGAATCGGATGTGCACCTTCCGGTGACGGCGAGCGTGTCCCAGTTCGAGGTCGTGCAGTTCCACGGATTCGGCAACGATGTCCCCGACCTCCGTGGCCCACTCTACGATGTGCACCAGCGACAGTGGCAGTTCAATCCGGCGATCGGACGCTCCTTCAATCCGGTGAGCGATCTCGCCCTCGGCCCGGTCGTGCGCTACACGACGACGGACAGCGTGGCCAACCGCCTCATCTCGCAGCTGCGGCCGTACGGATTCGCGAAGTTCGGACAGGCCGGTCTGCAGCTCAAAGGACATCTCGAGAGCCGCGCCTACGCCGACACCTTGAAGCCGCGGTTCGTCCTGGATCTCACCGGAGACAGCTATCCGGGGATGTGGGATCTCGCCAGGCCGTACCAGTCTCTGGACGCCTGGGCGGCCAGCTTCTTCACCTTCAACGTGCCGAAGAAGCCGGTGCTGGCGCTGCGCGTCGGCGGCAAAAAGCTATGGGGGCCGTTCCCGTATTTCGATGCGGCGTTTCTGGGCGGATCGGAGACTTTCAGAATCGAGGAGCGCCAGCGCTACGCCGGTGACGCCTCGCTCTACGGAACGACCGAGCTGCGAGTGCCGCTGGCGCGGTTTCCGTTCATCATGCCCCTCGACGTCGGAGCCCTCGGGTTCGCTGACGCCGGCCGCGTCTACCTGAACGGAAATTCGCCGGGCGGGTGGCACTCCGCCGTGGGCGCCGGCTTCTGGGTGGGGGTCCTCGACCCGGGCAAAAGCGTGAACGTTCTGTTCACCAATCAGAGCAAGCATCGGGTTATTACAAGCGTGGGCTTTGCGCTCTGAGCTGTTGATCGTGGCGGGCGCGCTCGCGCTCGCCTGCTCTCGTGACGAAAAACCGACGCCGC
>DASXGU010000094.1:0-7973 GCA_036488915.1 Gemmatimonadaceae bacterium
CGGACGACTGGCGGCGCGTCGTGCCTTCGGCTTGATTCGCGCCTTCAGAAATGCCAGAACCTCCGTCTCGTGCTGGCGGAGCACCGGACCCTTCGCCTTGCGCTTGCTCCACTGCCGGTCGGGCTGCGGTGGCAGCACCGAGCCTTCGAGATAAGCCTCGATGAGCACGGGATGTATGTAGTACTTGCGGCAGACACTGCGGGTGTTGCCCAGACGCTTCGCGGTCATGTCGACCGCGGCGACGATGTTGCGTTCCGCTTCGCGTTTCGTTTCGGCGGGCCCCATGGCGCGCAACGCTTCGGCCGCCAGCATCGTTCCGGCCCAGGTGCGGAAATCCTTGGCCGTGATGTCGCGTCCCGTCACTTCCTGCAGATAGGCGTTGACATCCTCGGCATCGACTTCCTGGCGCTTGCCTTCGTCGTCGAGATACTTGAACAGCTCCTCGCCGCGCAGCTCCTGGCAGCGCTGGACTATGCGCGCGATGCGCTTGTCGGTGACGCTGACTGCGTGCTGGATGCCACTCTTGCCGCGGAACTCGAATCGAAGCTCTGAGCCCACGACCGCGACGTGCCGGCGGCGGAGGGTGGTCAAGCCGAAGGACTTGTTGGCCTTGCGATATTCGTCCGAGCCGATACGGATGAGAGTCGTTTCCAGCAGCCACACAACCGTTGCCATGATCTTGTCCCGGGCGAGTCCCGGCAGCGCGATGTCGGACTCGACGCGCTCGCGGACTTTCCACAGCACATCGCTCAGCTCGAACATCCGCTCGAACTTGGTCCCATCGCGATGCTGGCGGAACTGCGGATGGTAGCGATACTGCTTGCGGCCGCGCGCGTCGCGAGCGGTCACCTGCAGGTGGCCGTCTTCGTCCGGGCATATCCAGACTTCCGTCCACGCCGGCGGGATGACCAGCTTCTGAAGGCGCTTGATCTCTTCGCGGCCGCGAATCACCTGGCCGTCGGGCCCGATGTACGTGAAGCCGCGACCGTGGCGATGACGCCGAATTCCGGGCATCGCATCGGTGACGTAGCGGAGACCCGCGGCGACCGCGGACCCTATGTATTCTTGCGAGACGGATTGTCCCAGGATTCCTCCTTCGAGCCTTCGGCGCGCTGTGATCACGCCTCGAATCGCGCAACGGCTGAGGCGGGGCGTCGGATATGGACGAGACGCGGGCGCGGCGGCAACGTCCGGCGCCTTAAGCGCCGTGCGGAGCGCGCGTATTGCGAGTCGCGGCGAATTGTGGCCCGAAACCCACCCGGCAGTCGAAGGCAGCCAGGCAGGAACGACGAACTCTTCAGGGGCTCTGTTCGGCCGCGATTGGGAGCGTAAAGTAGAACGTGCTCCCCAGACCAACATCGCTTTCCACCCAGATCCGTCCGTTGTGGGCTTCGACGATTCCTTTGGCGATCGCCAGGCCGAGTCCGATTCCGCGACGGTCCGACGCTTTCGCCTGCCAGAAGCGGCCGAAGATGTGTGGAAGCTGCTCGGGGGGGATGCCGGGTCCCGTGTCGATCACGGAGAATCGAACCTCAGTGTCGTGCCGCTCGGCGCAGACCGTCACCCGCCCGTCGCGCGGCGTGAATTTGACGGCGTTGCCGACGAGGTTCGACAAAACCTGCTGAATCCGCGCCGAATCGGCGAGGACCGAGGGCAACTTATCCTCTATCCCCGTGTCGAGCAGAATCGTGCTGCCGGCGGCCAGCGGACGCAGCATGTCGATGGTGTCATTGATCAGACTCGATGGCTCCTCGGCGCGAGCATCGACGGTGAGCCGTCCCGACTCCATCCGCTTCACGTCCAGAAGATCCTGGATCATCCGGTTCATGCGATCGGCGGCGCGCCTCACGATCTCCGCCTGGCGACGTTCCTGCACCCGATCCGCCGGTGTATTCTCGAGCATCAGGTTCACGGCCATCGTCACTGTATTGAGCGGGTTCCGGAGATCGTGGGCAACAACGGCCAGGACATCGTCCCGCGCCCGCGTCGCCTGCTGCGCCTCGTGGAAGAGACGTGCATGCTCGACCACCACGGCCGCGCGCCGGGCGAGATCCGCGGCCAGCGACAGATCGGCGACCTCGAATCGGCGTCCGGACCCGGACGTCACCAGTGTCAGGGCTCCGATCGGCTTGCCCGACGTCGCCAGCGGAACGCAAATCAGGGACTTCGGCGCGAGCGCCTCGACGACCCGCCGCTGACCCGGTTCGGCGAACGACGAATCGATGAAGTCGGGCGTTATCTCCGCTTCCAGAACCGGAGCACCGGTCGTCATCACCCGAATCAGCGGATGACGGTCGGTGAGCGCGCTGCGCGGGAACGTGGCGACTTCGCGCAGAAGCTGCGATTTCCGCGGATCGACGTGGGCTTCGCCGATCCTCTCGAAGCGGTCTTCCGCCTCGACGATGTCGAGCGCGCAATAGTCGGCAATGGCCGGCACCGCGAGACGCACCAGTGCGGCGAGAGTGGTCTCGTAGTCGAAGGACGCGCTGAGCACGCGACTGGCCTCCGCCAGCAGCGTGGCCCGCTTCTGCGAGTTCTCGGCTTCCGCTCGGGCAGCCTGCTCGCGCGCCAGCGCGTGTGATTGTTCTTCGGCGCGGCGTCGGGCTGTAACGTCGCGAAAGCTCCAGACTCTTCCCACCGGAACGTCGTCGATCCGCTGCGGCTGGGAATAACGCTCGAAGGTGCGGCCATCCTTCAGCTCCAGAACGTCGTAGCTCGCCTCCTCCGGATGATTGTAAAGCTCTATGACCTTCGTCATGAACTCATCCGGGTACAGGAGCTTGTCGAGCGCGGCGTTGATGGCACGCTCATCGTCGCCGCACGCGAAAATCTCGGGCGGGAGCTCCCACATATCGGCCATCTTCTGGTTGAAGCTCAGAATCTTCCCTTTGTCATCGACGACCAGAATTCCGTCCGCGGTCGATTCCAGAGTCGCCCGCAATAACGACAGCGATCTGCTCGCCTCGGCTTGCGCATGCCTCCGCTGGGTGATGTCCTCGATGAAGCCCACCAGATAGAGCGGCTGCCCATCGACCGCGCGCACTATCGAAACCGTGAGGTTGACCCAGATGATGGAGCCGTCTTTCCGGACGTAGCGTTTTTCCATCCGGTATTCAGGGAGCTCGCCGTCACGAATGCGACGAATGAACTCCACGCTGGCCGGGACGTCGTCGGGATGAGTGAGATCCTCGACCTTGGCGCGCAGGATCTCCTCGCGCGTGTAGCCCGTGATGTCGCAGTACCGCTGATTGACGGAGATCCACTGCTCTTCGAGCGTCAGATGCGCGATGCCGATTGCCGCTTGCTCGAAGGTCGCGAGCAGGAGATGGCCCGGCCCGCCGAGGGGGACCGCGTATTCCGCCGTCCAGCCCGGGACAGCTGAATGCGGAGCGAGCATCGTACTGTCGCCTGAGTTCGTCAAACGCGCCATGCAAGCCTCGAGTCGGTCGATCAGGGGGGAGCGCGCAATGAGGCCAACGCGACGCCACTAATTTCGCATCCGGCACGTCGATCGAACAGAAGCAAAATTGTATCGCTGCGATCAATCCAGCCGATCAAGCCTGCGCAGGCGTGGAATCCGCCACGCCGTAACCCCGACGACCGCGAGCGTAACCATACCCCCGAAGATCACCGAGCGCACGGTGCCGAGAAGCTTCGCAGCGACTCCCGATTCGAACGATCCGATCTCGTTGGACGAGCCGATAAAGATCTGATTCACACCCGACACCCGGCCGAGCAGATGCGGAGGCGTGCGCAAAGTGAGCAGAGTCGATCGAATGACGACGCTGACGTTATCGACCATCCCGCTGATGAAGAGCAAGGCCAGAGAAAGCCAGAACCACCGCGACAACGCAAACAGTATCCAGCACAGGCCGAAAGCGGCGACACACGACAAAAGCGCCGGCCCCGCGTTGCGCATAGTCCGGTGAACGAGCAGAACGGATATCACTACTGCGCCCGCGGCGGGCGCGGCGCGCAAGACACCGAGCGCCTGGGGACCGGCGTGCAGAATATCCGAAGTAAAAATCGGCAGCAGCGCCGGCGCGCCACCGAAAAGCACGGAGAAGAGGTCGAGGAGCTGAGCGCCGAGGAGCTCCGGTTGGGTAAGCAGGAATCGGATTCCAACGGTCAGATTCTGGCCAATGGTGGAATCGTCGATCTGCGGAGGCGTGGGCGTGTACACCATGCGCGCGAACAGACCCAGCCCGATCGCGCACAGCACGACTTCGACGATGTAGGCGAGACGCGGGCCCGAGAATGCGTAGAGGATTCCGCCCGCCGCGGGACCGACCACCGCCGCGAATTGCCACAGCGAAGATCGCCACGTGATGGCGTTGGTGTAGGTCTCTCGTGGAACGATCTCGGCGCCGAGCGCGGTACGAGCAGGCTGCAGGAAGCTCCGGGCCAGTCCGCTGACGCAGACCACTGCGTAGATGGGCGCGACGGTTCCCGTCAGAAAACGTCGCGAATAAATGGTGAGGACGAGCAGGGCGCCGCCGCATCCGAGCTGCGCCGCGATAGCCACCATGCAAAGCAGCTTCCTGTTGTGTCGGTCGGCAATGTGACCCGCGTAAAGGGCAGCCAAAATGAACGGCAGCGCCTCCGCGAGTCCCACCAGGCCGAGCGAAAGTGGATCCTTTGTAAGCGCATATACCTGCCAGGCGACTACCGTCGCCTGGATCTGGGTTCCGAGCGTCAGCGCCACCAGGCTGGCGACGTACCAGAGGAAATTGGTATTGCGTAGTGAGACGTACGGATCGTGTCGCTCGGCCATCCCGGGGCTGAAAGCAGAAGCCGCATGATACCAGCCGCCCCGCACGCGGGCAATTCCGTCGCAGCGCTGGGCGCGTACCACCTATTATTCTTACGAAGGGTTCAATGCGTGATCGGGAGGCAAAGGTGGGTACGGCATCCTTGGCAACCGCTGGCGCGGTGCGTCCGGCGAAATCGGAATATCTTCCATATTACGAGCGTTACATCGCACTCGTCCCCGACGGCGATGTAGTAGTAACTCTCGCGGCCCAGATGAGCGAGACCCAGGCCCTGCTGCACGGCCTGCCTTCGTCAGTGGCGACGTATCGATACGCGCCGGACAAATGGAGCGTGAATCAGGTGATCGGCCACCTGATCGACAGCGAACGAAACTTCGCGTTTCGTGCCCTCAGATTTGCACGCAACGATCCGGCGCCCATTCCTGGCTTCGAGCAGGATGACTATGTGAGGAACGCGGCCTTCGACGCGTATCCCCTCGGCGAGCTGGCCGCCGAGCTCGACGCAGTGCGTCAATCGACGCTATTGATGTTCAGGCACATCGATGACGCCGCCTGGACGCGGAGGGGCATCGCCAACAACGCCGAAGTCTCAGTCCGCGCGCTTGCCTACATCATCGCCGGACACGAGCTGCACCACCGAGATATTCTGCTGGCCCGCTACCTCTAGGGGACAGCAAGGGGAAAAAACCCCTTCAGGCGACCAGTGGGCTCGCTTCCCGCCAGTCGATGCTGAGCAGAGCTTTCGCTATCGCTGGATCGAAGTGGGTTCCGGCTCGGCGCGCAATCTCGGCGAGGGTTTCCTGCATTCCGCGCGCGGGTCTGTAGGGACGGTCGTGGGTCAGCGCGTCGAGAAAGTCGGCCACCGCCACAATGCGCGCTTCCAGCGGTATGCTCTGGCCGGATACGCGGTCCGGATATCCCGAGCCGTCCCACCATTCGTGGTGGCTGCGCGCGATTCTCTGCGACACCCGCACGAGCTCGGAGCGGCCTTTCGACAACATTCTGGATCCGATGACGGTGTGGGTCTTCATCGTCTCGAACTCGTCGGCGCTGAGCGGCCCGGCCTTGAGGAGAATGCTGTCCGGAATTCCGACCTTGCCGATGTCGTGCAGCGGAGCGGCGCGCCGGATCAGCTCGATCGAGGTCGCGTCGAGACCGACGGCGTGGCCGAGGAGCGCGGAAACACTGGCAACTCTGCGAGTATGATTGCCGGTATCGTCGTCGCGGAATTCGACGGCGGCGGCAAGCCGTTCCAGAACCTCGACCTGTGAATCCTCGAGCTCGCGGGTTCGCTCGGCGACCTTTCTCTCGAGCTCGGTGTTCTGTCCGCGCAGCTTCCGATAGAGAAAGTGCGTCTCCAGAAGATTGTTGATGCGCAGCAGAACTTCGGCGGAGTCGAACGGCTTGCCCACGAAATCCTTGGCGCCAAGCGCGAGAGCGTGCCGCTTGACCTCGGCGCTGTCGTCGGCCGTGATCATCAGCACGGGGTGATAGTCGCCACCACTCTGCAGCATGATCTCTTCCAGCACCTGGAAGCCATCCTTGCCCCGCATGTGGAGATCGAGGAGCACCAGGTCGGGCCTGAACTGGCTGTGGAGCGTCAGGGCTTCATCGGAATTGGTAGTAGACGCGAGATGCCTGTAGCCCGCCTTGTTCAGGATTCTCGTCAGCAGCCGAATGTTCTGGTCCTGATCGTCCACGATCAGGATTCGACCCGACTTCTCGCGCCGCTCTACGCCGATCGGCTCCACTAGGCCGCCGTTGACGGCTTGCTCAGCACCGCCCGCACTGCGGCGCGCAGCGATTCCGCTGTGAACGGCTTCTGCAGAAAGTCGGTTTCCGCCGTGCGGATGCCGCGTCTCAGAATCTCGTTGTCGGTGTATCCCGACATGAAAAGAACGCGCATTCCCGGGCTCAGCTCGTGGAGCTCGTCGACCATCCCGCGCCCCCCGAGGGTGGGCATCTCGACATCGGTGAGCACCAGGTCGATCTCACCCACCTGCTCGGCGGCCACGCGGAGCGCCATCGCGCCGTCAGATGCTTCGAGCACGCGATAGCCGGCGTCGGAGAGGACGCGCTTCCCCAGCTTGCGCAGCGCCTTCTCGTCGTCGACGAGCAGAATCGTCTCCCGGCCCGTGTGGGCTCCGTGCTTGAGCGCTCTCACCTGCGACTTCTCCGCGAATGCCGATTCCCTCGCCTCGCGCTCCTCGTCGGTTTCCTTGAGCGGCGAGCCCGGCAGCGGCACGGAGCTGGTGCCGCGGTCCAGTCCCGTCGGCTGGGGCAGAACGCGTCGGCTGGTGAGGAGCAGTTTTCTGGTGATCTCCACCGCGCGCTCGACCGACGCCCGAATGTCGGCGACTTCCTGCGTGGACATCTTCGCATCGCCCAGCATGGACTCGATGAGATCGGAATTCATGCGAATTACGGTCAGCAGGTTGTTGAGCTCGTGCGCTCCACGGCCCGCGACGTCCGCGAAGGTGTGCAGCTCCTGGGTTCGGACCGCGAGCGTCTCCTCTACGGGCCGGCCGGAGGTGAGATCTTCGATGGCGAGAAGAATCGTCGCATCAGCGGGTTCTGCCGAAGGAATCAGACGCGCGCTCAGCCACAGCACTCCGCGGCCGCCTTCCTTCTCGTCGTGGATCAGCTCGAAGTGATCGGCCTGCGCCTCGCCGCTGAGCACGCTCTCGAGCATCGGACGCAGCTTCTCGTCCCACGCGCGTCCTCCAAGCTCGTAAACCTTGCGGCCAACGCACTCGGCAGGAGCCAGGCGGAACATGGCATAAAAGCCCTTGTTGGCCGAGAGCACATTGAGATGCGGGTCGAGAACAAGCAGCGCTTCACTGGAGCCTGACGAGCTAGTCATTCCACCGGGGAGAAGTAGAGGTGTTCACCGTAGTAGGACGACTTGGGCGGGCTCGCGTATCGGATCCGCGAATCATCCTATTCGTTCGATGACGACCCGGGAGAACCCCGATACGACCTGGAGCCGGCCTCGCCCCCGCAGAGGTAGTCAGGCAATCACGGCGTCAAAACGAAACGGGCCCGCTGCGCGTGCAGCGGGCCCGTTTCCCTCGCCAGAGCGTTACTACGCCGGCTCTTCGACGAACGAGTCTGGAGGTGTCGGGATCGGATCCGACATGTTGTAATCATCGGACTCCATCGGGATGACCTTCGACGGCGTCTCCGGACGCGGCGGCTGCT
>DASXGU010000097.1:0-2634 GCA_036488915.1 Gemmatimonadaceae bacterium
CGATCTTGTATGGATGAGCCTCGGCATAGACGAACACCAGCGCCGCGATCGACAAATGCGCGATCGCCGACGCCATGATTTCCGGCCGCACGAGTTGCCGAGTTCCCACCATCTTCGGTCAATATTGAAATGTCGCCGCTAGCGGTCTGATCCTAACATTCGCTTCCCGTCGACGCGAGTATGTTTGCGAATGTTAATCAAGAGACTGGCAATAATAATTCCAGTGGAGCTTTGGATTTGACGTTTGCATACCGGTTCGTGGCCACCGCACTAGCGAACGTCAAAATCCGCTCCACTGGTCCAGCGGCTAACCGGCAGGCCTCAATCCCATTTCGGCGCAAAACCGTAATCCGTGAGCCGGCCTCTGGCGCTGGCGAGCCCGGAAATGGCAGCCATGTCGTCGTCATCAAGCGAAAAGTCGAAAATATCGATGTTCTCCGAGAGCCGCTCGATGCGGGAGGTGCGTGGGATGGCGCAAACCTTCTGCTGCACCAGCCAGCGCAGGCACACCTGCGCCGCGCTCTTGCCGTAACGGCCCGCAATGCGCGCCAGCGTGCTGTCGTTCTTGATCCTGCCCCTGGCGACCGGGCTATAGGCGACCAGCGCCAGATGATGCCGTTCGCAGGCCTGCTTCACCTTCGTCTGGTCGAGATAGGGATGATACTCCACCTGATCGCACGCCAACGGCTCCGGACAGGCCGTCACCGCCTCCTCGATCAGCGCCACCGTGAAATTCGAGATGCCGATATGAGAGGCCAGGCCCATCTGCTTCACATGCGCCAGCGCGCCCAGAGTCTCCGACAACGGTACCTGCGGATTGGGCCAGTGCAGCAGCAGCAGATCGACATAGGGCGTGCGCAGCTTGACGAGGCTCTCCTTGGCGGAACGCTCGAGCTCGTTGGGGGCGAAATGCGTGGTCCAGACCTTGGTGGTCAGGAACACATCATCGCGCTTGACGCCGGAGGCGCGAATTCCTTCGCCGACCTCGCGCTCATTCTCGTAGATTTGCGCGGTGTCGAAGTGGCGGTACCCCAGTTTCACCGCCTGCTCGACGATGCGGGTACAGGCTCGCCCGCGCAGCTCCCAGGTGCCGAGCCCGATGGAGGGAATTTTTGCGCCATTGGCTTCGACATACTGCATGAGCGGAGCTCCAGCGCATCATCCGGAAGAGTTGAAGCGCCTGGGAGATCATGCGCGAAAAAACAACGCGCAATGCACCATCGCGCCTTACGCGCGCATTATGTCGCCGCGCTCAGGCCTTGGCGAGTGCGGCAAACACCATCTCGGGCGAATGCGCGATGACCGCCAGCAGTGCGCGCGCCGGCCCGCGCGGCGCACGTTTGCCCTGTTCCCAGTTCCGGATGGTTTCAACGGGAACGCCGAGACGTGCGGCAAATTCCTGCTGCGTCAGCTGCGCGCGCCGGCGCAGATCGCGTACTTCGACCGGACCGGCCTCGCCCACCGGCATCGCCGGCTGCAACGGGAACTCCTGACCGTCCCGCAATTCGACAATCCGTCCGTCCGCCTTCAGCCGCAAGCGCATGAGGTCACCCTGGTGCCCACTTTCCGTAGCGGCGATCATCATAGGCGAAGCCCGTTAAGGTCCGATTAACGATATAAGCGATTGTTCGGGCAAGCTTATCTCAGGCCAAACCACAGCGTCGCGATGCCGAGGAAAGAGAAGAAGCCGACCACATCGGTGACGGTCGTGACGAATGTCCCCGAGGCCACCGCCGGGTCCGCCCGCACCCGCTCCAGCACCATTGGAATCAAAATTCCGCCGAGCGCACCGGCAATCAGATTGCAGATGATCGCAAGTCCGATCACGAACCCGAGCCCGGGAATCTTGAACCAGGCCACTGCCGCGACACCGGTGATGACGGCAAACGCGACGCCGTTGACGAGGCCGACCAGGGCTTCGCGGATGACGACACGGAGCGCATTGCTCGAACCGAGCTCGCGGGTCGCGAGCGCGCGGACCGCCACGGTCATGGTCTGGGTGGCGGCGTTGCCGCCCTGACTCGCCACGATCGGCGCCAGCACCGCAAGCGCCACCATCTTTTCCAGCTGGCCCTCGAACAGGCCCAGCACGGAGGAAGCGAGAAAGGCGGTCGCGAGATTGACCAGGAGCCAGTTGAAACGGCCCTTGGCGATGGTCCAGACATTGTCGGACAATTCTTCGTCGCTGGTGACACCGCCGAGCGCCTTGATCTCCTCGTCCGCCTCTTCCTCGATCACGTCGACGACGTCGTCGACGGTGATGACGCCAACCAGGCGATCTTCGGCATCGACCACGGGGGCCGCGACCAGATTGTATTTGCCAAACAGCCGCGCCACCTCCTCCAGGTCGTCGGTCACGGCGACGCGGCGGCGCTCCTCGTCGATGAGATCGGCGAGCGGCACGGGCCGGCGCGAGCGCAGGAGCACGTCGAGCGGGATCGCGCCCTGCCAGCGTCTCGCGCCGTCGACCGCGTAGATCTCGTAGAACCGGTCCGGCAAGTCAGGCGTTTCGCGCATGTAGTCGATGGCCTGCCCGACCGTCCAATCCGGCGGCACCGTGATGAATTCGGTCTGCATCCGCCGGCCGGCGGAGTCTTCGGGATAATCCAGGCTGCGCTCGAGCGCGTCGCGCTC
>DASXGU010000107.1:0-12548 GCA_036488915.1 Gemmatimonadaceae bacterium
CCGCGTCTTTTAGTAGGGTCCAGAGACTGATGCCACCATACATCGAAGCACCTGCACGCATCTCCTACGAGCGGTCATCGTCCGCGCCAACGCATGCGCCGCGGTTGCCGGAGCTGCAACATCCGGAGACGACGATTCTGATCCGCGCGTTCAACGAAGAGCGCTGGCTCCCTGAAGTACTCGACGCGATTGAAAGACAGCGCTATCGCGACTTCGAGATCCTGCTCGTCGACTCGGGCTCGGTCGATCGCACCCGCGAGATCGTGGCCGCCCGCGGGGGTCGAGTCGTCAGGATGCGCGCCGATGACTTCACTTTCGGCCACTCGCTCAATGTCGGCATAAGAGAGGCGCGCGGCTCGTTCATCGTGATCCTGTCAGCCCACGCCATCCCCACCGGGGAGAACTGGCTGGAGAGCCTCATAACTCCTCTTCGCCAACCCAACACCGCCATGGTGTTCGGCGGGCAGCGCGGCCACGCGCTCTCGAAATTCTCGGAGGCGATGGACTTCGAGCGGGTCTTTCCGGCTCGCTCGCAGCTGATGGACGAGTACGATGTATTCGTCAACAATGCCAATTCGGCGATCAGACGCGATCTCTGGGAGCAGCATCAATTTGACGAAGGGCTTCCGGGACTCGAGGATGCCGAGTGGGCCAAACACTGGGTTCTCCTCGGCAAGGACGTGCGGTACGAGGCCGGTGCCTCGATCTACCACGTCCACACCGAATCCTGGCCACAGGTCAGGAACCGGTTTTACCGCGAGGGCATCGGCGGGCGATGGACCGCGGTCAGAATCGTTCGAAATATTCCGGGCGAGATCCTGCGCGAGCTGTGGTGGACGATCGCGGATCTGGCCATCGCCACGCGCAGATGGCGGTTGCGCGAGCTGACCGGCGAAATCGCCCGTTACCGCTATCACAAAGCCGTCGGCATCGTGAAGGGAATCGTCGACAGCAGGAGAATCAAGAATCCCTCCAAGCGGGCCGAGATCTATTACAAGACCGGCTTTCCCGCTCTGGTGGTGAGTGCGCCGCATGAAGCGTCCATCCAGCAGCGCTCCATCCCGACGCTCAAGCCGGGGGAGATTCTCGTGCGGGTCGCCTACGAAGGGATTTGCGCCACGGACCTCGAGATCTTCGAGGGGCGGCTCGGCTACTACAAGTCCGGTCTGGCCAAATATCCGATCGTTCCCGGCCACGAGTCATCGGGCACCGTCGTCTCGCTCGGCAAGAGGGTGACGAGCCTCAATGAAGGCGATCGCGTCGTCGTGGAATGCATTCAGGGATGCGGCGCTTGCGCCGATTGCCGACGCGACAGCGCCATTACCTGCAGGGAGCGCAGAGAAGTCGGTGTGATGGGTGTCGACGGGGGCTACGCCGCCTACCTCGTCACCCAGGCTCGGTACGCGCACAAAGTGCCGGCGGCCGTCAGTCTCGCGCAGGCAGCGCTGGCGGAGCCGCTGGCCGTAGCCATCAAAGCGCTGAAGAGACTCGGAGCATCGTCGGCGATCGCGCCGAAGCGTTGCGCGGTTGTCGGGGCCGGCACCATCGGCCACCTGGTTGCCCGAGTCCTGGCGCTCCGCGGTCATGAGGTCACGGTGTTCGACCGCGAAACGTCGCGGCTGGCCCTCCTCTCGAACGTGGCGGAGACGTCGACCACCTTCGCAAACCTCGACCGATTCGACTGGCTGGTCGAAGCGACGGGGGATCAGTCCGCGCTTACCACCCTGCTGGAGCAATCAGCGACGGGCGCGACTTTGCTCCTGATGGGCCTGCCATACGCCGATCGCAACTTCAGCTTCGAGTCGATCGTTGGATTCGACAAGATCGTCATCGGGTCCGTCGGGAGCAACGGAGCGGACTTCGAGGAAGCGCTCGCGACTTTGCCCCACATCGATACGACACCGTTCCTGCGGGCGTCATTTCCGTTGGAAGAGTTCGAGCAGGCGTGGGACACTGTACGCGCCCGTTCTCACATCAAGGTGATGCTCAGGATGGATCCGGCCGCCGTCTGATCAGCTCTCTCACGAACGATCGCGCCATTCGGTAAACGGTTTCTGCCGAGTAGCGCCAGTCGTGGATGTCGAAGTCGATGAACGCGCGTGGACTACGGTACGACTTGCGGATGTCTTTCCACGAGATGAGGCCCGCTCGACGGTACGCGAAGATGGCGCCGACGTCGGAGCGCAGATCGATGTGCCGGAAGTCTCTCGAGCTCGGGTGAACCGGCGACGGGCGCTTGCCGATCAGATCGAGATAGTGGATCCAGCACAGATCTACTCCGGCGTATGGGGCCGCATCTCCACCGCCAGTCAGCCGTGGGTTTACCTCGATCAATTTCATCCGGCCGTCGCGGCTATCCTGCTTCATCTCGATCTCGCAGACCCCCGAGTATCCGACCTTAAGAAGGAACTCGTTGCAAATCGCGTCGGTCTCCGGGTCGACTATCGGCTCCGTGACCGTAGCGGGCCCAAATCCCAGCGGGTTGCAGCGCAGCTCGCGAAACATGGCGTTGGCGATCCGGCGCCCGTCCGCGTCATAGCAGGCGAGGTAAACTCTCTTGGAGGTATCGGGGCCTTCGATGATTTCCTGCGCGATGGCGACCGGATTGACGGCGGACGCGAGCTTCCAGCTCTCGAGCAGCTCGGCAGGCCCGCGAGCGAGTGCGACTTTTGTGTAGGATAGCGGATTACCGTGCGGCAACCGCTGCCACTCACGAAAATGCAGCGGTTTGAGCAGGCAAGGGAAGCGCGCGTTGTCCGCGAAGGCAACCACCTCGTCAGCCGTACTCACCAGTCGCGTGTTCGGAAGCGGCATCCCGTGTTTTGCGGCGAGCTCGTATTGGGTCTGCTTGGTGGCAAGCGCGCCCTGAATTGCCACGCCGGGCGACAAGATGAAATGGGGCGACAATCGACTCGCGTGAGCGGCGATTGCCGACACGAATTGATCGGCGCTCGAAATAAGAACCGGCTTCTCACCCATCGTACGCGCCAGGTCGATCATGAATGAGACCCAGCTTTCCGCGTCGACGTCCGGATCAGGGCACGCGTACGCGCGGCCATAGACGGAGCGAAATCCCGGATAGCCGCGATTGCTGTCGAATAACGCCGCCCTGACCCCGCGCCGCACCAGGCTCCGCACGGCGAGCACGCCGGTACGATAAGCGCCCGCGATCACGGCCGGCGGCCAGCCGGCCGTTTCGATCGGTTGGCTGGTCAAGAGATCCCCGCTGCCCGGTAATACATGGCTTCGTAACGGTCCGTCATCACTTCGACGGTGAACTCGCGATTGGCGCGAGCGAGCGCGGCCGCACCCAGCCTGAGTCGCAGTCCATCGTCGCTCAGAACTTTGCTGAGCGCCTCCACAAGACTCTCGAGATCGCCCGGAGGCACGAGTATGCCTTCCCGTCCGTTGACTATAGCTTCCGGTATCCCCGCGGTCTCCGACGCCACGATCGCGTTTCCCGCCACCATCGCTTCGAGCAGCGCCATCGGCAGTCCCTCCCAAAGCGAGGGCATCACGAACACATCGGCGAGGGCCTGCAAGTCAGCGATATCGCTTCGACCAAGAGCTATCCGCACCCTCTCGTCGGGCCAGTTGTCTTTTGCGTAATGAGTCAACAGCTCGCGCTCGTCGCCCCCCCTCCCTCCGGCGATGATCAACCGCCACGGCTTGGCGAGGGCCCGGCGTTTCAGAATTGCCAGCGCTTCGAGCAGCATTCGGTGGTTCTTGTTGCGGTCGAGATTTCCGACGGCGAGAATGACGAGCTCTCCCGGCTCACATCCGAATTCGCGGCGAACGCCTTCAGCGTTGCCTGTCGAGGACGGGACCCCGTTGTGCACGACCGCAAAGGCCGTTTCACGCAGTCCGAGATTTTGCGCGAACTCTTGCCGTGTGGCTTTAGAAACCGCGGCCACGCCTGCCGAGCGACGGATCGCCCAGCGCAGTGCCACTCGCCGGCGTAGGGTCTTCGTCGCTGTGAATCCCCCATGCACGGTCAGAATCTGAGGAATGCGCACGCGCCCGGCCGCCGCCGCGCCGTAGACGCCCATAGTGAACTCGTGGCTATGCACGACGTCGATCTGGTGCTCTAGAAAAAGTTGCCTCAGCCGGGTGACACATCCCGGGTCGAGCGGGCGCTTGAGCCAGAAGGTCTCCTGTAAAACGCCTGCCTCCCGGAACATGTTGCCCATCCACCCCGTTCCTTTGCGGGGTCCGACGGGAAGAACCATGTGGCCGCGGCGACGAAGCTCCTGCGCCAGCCGAAAGACCATCATTTCCGCGCCGCCAGGACCGTCCGACTCGATCATCATCGCGATTCGGAGAGCGCGGTCGAATTTATTCACGCTGCGTTCGCTTGTTCTCGGTTCGGTCAAATGGCCTTTTCTTGGGGACAAGTCTCGCGCGGTTCGTATGCAAGAAACGGATTGCTGGGTCGGAGCCAATAAAACGCGGCTGGGGCCGCATCGAGAGCAGCGCCCGGCATTTTTCTGGGTCCTCGTGTAGCGGAAAAGCTACGCAACCGTAGTAGCGGATCGAAATCTCAACTTCGCGGCTTCTCGGTCCAGTGATCCATTGTTGCGTCCGCGCGACAGTACAGGATGATGGGCCGCCGCCGGCCCGCGTCAACCCTGTCGCGCCTGTCCCGCAAGCCGTGCAGCGACAACAACTTAACACGATCCAGCCGCGTGACATGGCGTGGGGGGAGGGCGGCGTCCGGCTTGCACTCGCTGAGTGCGCGCGACGGCCCATGGCCGCGCGCGATTCCGTAGCTCCGATCAGGGCTTTCGAGCCTGCTCGGTCGACAAACTCCCCAACCCGCACCATCCAGATGGACGAAAGCAGATTCGCGCAAACGACATCGCCGGCCTCACCCCTTCGCGTTGGCATCCTTGGCGCTGGTCAAATGGCTCGCCACCACGCCCGCGCTATTGCCCGCCTCGGCTCCGCCAAGCTCTCCGCCGCCGTCGATCCAGACTCCTCGGCATTGGCGGAAATGAGCAGCATAGGCGGCGACATTGCCACCTTTGCGTCGCTCGACGAACTGATTCGATCGAAAAAAGTCGACGTACTTCATATCTGCACGCCGCCCCAAACCCACGAGGAGCTAGCGGAGCGGGCGCTGGAAGCGGGCCTGCACATCTACGTCGAGAAGCCTTTCGTCGAGACATCGGCGGCGGCCAAGCGCCTCGCCGCGCTGGCGGACAGCAAGAGCCTCAAGATCTGCGCTGGACACCAGCTGTTGTATGAACCGCCGACTGTGATAGCTCGGCAGCTTCTGCCGTCACTGGGTGAGCTCACGCACATCGAAAGTTATTTCTCGTTTCGGGCCATGCGGCACAGCCCCAACGGGCGAGCCCCACTACGCGACGACCTACAGCTGCTCGATATTCTGCCGCACCCCGTCTATCTTCTCCTCGATTTCCTCGAGCGATCAGTCAGCGGAACGACGCGAGCCGTCTCCGTCGAGATCGGAGCCAGAGGGACGGTCCATGCTCTGGTCAAACGTGGCCCTTTGACGGCGACTCTGGTGGTGACGCTGGATGGCCGCCCGGTAGAGAGCTATCTGCGCCTCGTCGGAACCAACGGCTCGGTCTACGCCGACTATGTCCGGGGTACAGTCCAAAGAAACATCGGCCCCGGCGCATCGGGGATCGACAAGCTCATATCGCCCTATCGCCAGGCGTCACAGCTACTGACCGGAACCACGTCGGCGATGTACCGGCGCCTCGCCAGGCGGCAGCGCAGCTACCCGGGACTGGCCGAAATATTCGGCGAATTTTACGAGTCTATCAGACAGAATCGTAGCTCGCCCGTTTCGCGCGCCAATCTCGTCGAGACCGTGGCCATCTGCGAGCAGATCGGGTCTGCCCTTCGCACGGCGCACTTGAACGCACCGAGATCGATTCCTCGAGCTCGCACGGCGCCAGTCGTCGTGACGGGCGGGACCGGCTTCCTCGGGAAAGAAGTCGTGCGCGCGTTGCTCGCCGTCGGTGAAGAGGTGCGGGTTATCGCCCGGCGCACCCCGCCCGATTGGGAAAAAATTCCCGGCGTGAGCTATGTCGTCGCGGACATCTCGCAGCCGATACCCGCCGACGTGATGGCCGGAGCCAAAGCGGTCGTCCATTGCGCTGCCGAGACCGCGGGGGGCTGGGATCAGCACCGCAGGAATTCCATCGAGGCAACTGGAAACGTTCTGACCGCGACTGCGGCTGCTCAGATCGAGCGCATTATCCACATCAGCAGCATCTCGGTCCTGGCAGTGCCTCGGCGTGGAGAGTCGCTGACCGACAACGGTCCGCTCGAGCCCAGCCCGCGCTCGGGTGGTCCGTATGCGTGGGGCAAGCTGGAGTCGGAAAAGCTGGCCGTCGCCCGCTCGAAAGAGCTGGGTTTGGATCTTCGCATCGTCCGTCCGTCGGCGCTCGTCGACTACCGCGCTTTCGACCCGCCGGGCCTGTTGGGCAAGCGTCTCGGCAACGTCTTTGTCGCCGTCGGAATGCCGGGCCAACGTCTGGGTGTCGTTGACGTCGTGTTTTCCGCACAGACCATTGCCTGGATGGTTCGCAACTTCAGCGCAGCGCCACGCGTCATGAATCTTTTCGAGCCCGAGCTGCCCACCAAGCGGGAGCTGCTCACTCGTCTGCGAGCATCGAATCCGGATCTTGGCGAAATCTGGTTGCTCCCGGTCATGCTTCACCCGCTGTCATGGTTCGCGATCCTGCTTCAAAAAACGATACACCCCCGCAAACCGGCCATCAGTGTGGCGAAGATATTTTCCCGGCTGCGGTACGACACATCGACCATCGCGCGGCTGGCGCCGATCATCCGCGCCGATGCCGAGCAGGCTCACGTGGAAGAATCGCTGCCCACGCAAGTCGTCGGGCCGAACGAGCCGGTGTTCGAGGCAATCGCCCCGCGTGCGAGGCAGCTGGCCTAGCATGCCGACTCTCATCGCGGGGAGATAGCCTGTGCTGCGCCTGATCCTGGCACCGCCCCTGATCGTCGTCACGGCAGTGCTCTGGCTCCCGCTGCTGTCGGAGCTCTTGAGCTTCCTCACGGGGCGCGCGGCCGCGGGTCCGGTGACGCAGCCCAAGTGCCGGCTGCCGCGACTTCTCTTCCTAGTGCCTGCGCACAACGAAGAGCTGATGATCGGCTCCTGCCTGAACGCGCTCTCGGCAATGCAGTATCCCGTGGAGCATCGGCGGATCATCGTGATCGCCGACAACTGCAGCGACGCCACCGTGTCGATTGCGAAAGAATGTGGCGTCGAGACGATGGAGCGGATCGATGCCCGACTGCCGGGCAAGCCGCGGGCAATCGCCTGGGCGTTGGATCAGATCGACTTGAGGCAGTGGGATGCCTGCATCATCATCGACGCCGACAGCATCGTCGCTCCGGACTTCGGGTTGGGAGTCGCGGATCTACGCCCTCTCAACGACATCGTCTTTCAGCCCAACAACGTCGTCCTCAATGAATTCGACAGCTGGCTGACCCGGCTCGCCGGATTGCTGGGCCGCTGCAGATTCGAAGTCACATATCCGTTGAAGCAGTCGGCAGGGCTGAATTGTCCGATCTCCAACGGGATGGGGATCGGCACCGGCGTTTTGATGGACGGCGGCTGGCGGTCCTTTTCCATCACGGAAGACACCGAGCTCTACGCCATCTATACTGAGAGCGGTGTGAAGATTCGGCACGCCCCGCTCGCGACTGTCTATTCGCAAGAGGCGGACTCTTTGCGCCAGGGTGCGACGCAGCGGCGCCGCTGGCTCGCTGGGCGTCTCTACATCATCCGGGAATGGGGGCCCAGGCTCTTACGGAGCCCACGCATCGGCTGGAGGCAGAAGCTCGACGCGTTCGTCGAGCTCGGCTTGTCGGGACCGGTGCTGCATTTGCTCGTGGCGCTGGCGATCGTCGCCATCTCGCTGCTGATGGTCGGCGGTCCGCTGGGTCAGTGGATTGCGATCCTCGCGTCAATTTCGCTTTCGGCGCTTGGCGTTACGACAATTGTCGCACTCGCCAGACATCCCGAGCCATACCGCACAGTATCGTCATTCATGATGCTGCCACTCTACGCAGCGTGGCGCGTTCTCGTCCTGTTCGGAACAATGCTTACGCTGAGAGACAAAGGATGGCACCGCACCGCGCGAACCGCAGCGACACCATCGGTCGCCTCCCTCACGCCCCCGCGAGCGTAGGCGAACTCCGATATGTGCGGGTTGACTGGAGTTTTCAGCAGTCGCGGGATGGAGCCCTCGGAGCTGGCACGCATCATCAAGAGGATGAGCGATGCCATCGCGCATCGCGGCCCCGACGACGAAGGTGCCTGGGTCGCCGACAGCGGTCGAGTGGGGATTGGCTTCAGGCGCCTGGCAATCGTCGACTTGTCGGTGCACGGCCACCAGCCGATGCATTCCGCCAGCGGTCGCTTCGTGATGGTCTTCAACGGCGAAGTGTACAACCACACCACACTCCGGCGGGAGCTGGAGGCCGAGGGACAGCGCTTCCGGGGACACTCGGATACCGAGGTGATTCTTGCCGCGTTCGAGAAGTGGGGAATCGAGCGCGCAACCCAACGCTTCATCGGCATGTTTGCCGTTGCGGTGTGGGACAAGCACCGCCGCCAGCTCTCGCTGATCCGTGACCGACTGGGGATCAAACCGCTTTTTGTGTATCACCGTAACGGGCTGCTCACGTTTGGCTCGGAGCTCAAGGCATTGCACGCCGGTCCCGAGTTCGACCGAGCCCTGGATGTCTCCGCGCTCACATCGTACCTGCGGTATCTCTACGTACCGGCCCCGCGAAGCATCTTCAGCCACGTCATCAAGGTGCCGCCCGGGCACATCCTGACGGTCTCCGATCCCAACGATGCTCTGCCGGCGTCTGTGCCATTCTGGTCTGCGGAGACAGCCGCGCAGGAGGGCGGACGCAATCAGTTCGCGGGCAGTGACGAGGAAGCGGTCGCCGAGCTCGAGACACTGCTCACCGACGCCGTGCGGCTCAGGATGCAGGCCGATGTGCCGCTCGGCGCCCTTCTGTCGGGCGGGATCGACTCCGCCACGGTCGTCGCGCTGATGCAGCGTTCGAGCGATCGACCGGTCAAGACGTTCACGATCGGATTTGACCAACGCGACTTCGACGAGGCGGCGCACGCGCGCGCGGTCGCCGCGCACCTGGGAACGGATCACACCGAGCTGAATCTGACGGGCGCCGACGCGCTTGCCGTCATTCCCCGACTTCCCAGCATGTTCGATGAGCCTCTCGCCGATCCGTCGCAAATCCCGACCTTTCTGGTCTGCGAGCTTGCCCGGCAGGAGGTTACGGTAGCGCTGACCGGCGATGGTGGGGATGAATTATTCGGCGGGTACAACCGCTACATCGACGGCGAAAAGCTGATCGAAGGGTTCAGGCACTGGCCCGCACTGGTGCGACGCGTCTCCGCTTCCGGATTGACGAGAGTATCGCCACGCGCCTGGAACCGGATGCGGGATACGCTCAAGCCCGTGTTTCCCTCGGCGGCGCCGGCGCGTCACCTCGGCGAAAAGATGCACAAGCTCGGCGACGTGCTTCGTGCCGATTCGACGCAGGGGATGTACCGATCTCTGCTGTCGGCGTGGCAGGAGCCGGAGCGGCTCGTTGCGGGCCAGGCTATGGCGCAGGCTGGCAGCAGAGGCTCCTTCGACCCGGCTATCTCGCTGCAGCTGATGGAGAGGATGATGCTCGCCGATCAGACCTCCTATCTCCCCGACGATTTGCTCGCCAAGGTTGACCGCGCCAGCATGGCGGTGGCACTCGAGGCGCGGGTTCCCATTCTCGACCATCGTGTCGTCGAGTTCTCCTGGCGGTTGCCGCGGAAATTCAAGGTTCGCAACGGCCGCGGCAAGTGGATACTGAGGCAGATCCTCTACAAGCACGTCCCGAGAACCCTTGTCGACCGCGACAAGATGGGATTCTCCGTGCCGCTCGCGCACTGGTTGGCCGGGCCTCTGAAGACATGGGCCGGTGATCTTCTAGTCACGGGCTACGACGACGGAATCCTCCAGCGCGCCGTCGTATCACGCGAATGGGACCGCTTTCTCGCCGGGAATTCGTCAAAAGCCGCTGGAATCTGGGCGCTGGTGATGTTCCGCGCCTGGCAGGAGACGTGGTCATCGACTGCACAACCTGCCGAGAATCGCTCGGCCACATTGTCGGCGTCAGGTGACCTGGCCAACAGGAAGGGGAGTGCATGAAATGAAAAAATCGATACTGTCGCTCTACCTGGCAGTTCTCGCCATCTGTTACGTCGTCTCGAATGTTCAAACCCTGAAGGCGTCGCGCGGCGACAAAAGTCCGGCGCCCGCCAATCTCGGAACACCTCGACAATCCGACCGGGTTGTGCTGATCGTCCTCGACGGCGTCCCGGTGCGAGTCGGCTACGACAGAGACATAATGCCGTTCCTCGGCGAGCTGGCGGCCGAGGGCGCGTCGGGAGTTCTGCGCGCACCCGAAGAGACCACCACCCCCGCGGGTGTTCGCGCGCTGGCAACGGGCCAGACGCCCAGCGCGGCGGACGTGCTCGACATGTTTCGCGAATCAGAGTACACAGGCTGGACGGTCTATGACGATGTGATAAAGAGGGGCGAGACGGTCGCGCTGAGCGGCGACCAGGCATGGACATCACTGCTGGCGTCGCGTGATCCGGCGGGTGTGAAAGTGACGAGCACGGAAACCCGGCTCTACCAGAACGCCGAGCTCGTGCTGGCGAACGCGGCACGAAGGCTCGAGTCACAAAATCCGCCACGGATAACGGTCGTGCACCTCAGTGAGACCGACCGGCTCGGCCATCTTTACGGGACCAGGAGCTCCCAGTACAAGACCCGCATGCGGGCGATCGACGGGCAAATTCGCTCCTTCGTAAAGCGTGTCATTCCGGCGAACGCCACGCTGCTGATCACCGCGGATCACGGCAACGATGTATTCGGTTCGCACGGGGGCGAGGCGGACGTCTACCGGAACGTACCGATAATCATGAGTGGTCAGGGGATTAGAAAAGGCGCAAAGATCACCATGGATGGCCGCGCGATGCCGGGTGTTCTGGGAGTCTTGCTGGGTACCCGTATTCCCGCGGAAATGCAGGCGGTCATTCCAGTGCAGGCATTCGCCCTCAATTCAACCGACGCGGCCACAGTGGTGAAGGCGAACGCTCAACAGCTTCAGCAGCTCGTGCGCATCCGCGGTCTTGTGCTCCCTGCTTCGATTACAGGCTTGTTCGATCGTATCGGTCGGATCGATGTCGCCGCACAGAGCGACTCGGCCGCCGCGCTGGCATCAGGGCAGCTCGCTACCGCCGTGTCCGCTCTGGATCTGGCTTCGCCGCCGAGTGTTCCGAGAATCGTCTGGGCGTTGTTGCTGATTTTCGCCCTTCTCGTCGTCGGCGGAGAAGCACTATGGCCCTCATCGGGCCCAAATGGCTCGGTCGGAACGGCGCTATGGACAGCGAGCGCATTGCTCGTAGCGGCGCTGATATGGCCCGCGTTTTCGCTGCCGATACTGGCGGTGGTGCTCGCAATAGAGGTCGGGTTGGTCCTGACCCGTCTGGTGCGCGGGAGATCACTTGCCATGCTGTTCGCGTTTCTGCTCCCCATCCTGGTCGTGCTTCTCGCTGCAGCGCGCTTCGCTTACATGCCTCAGATAAAGGCACTCCTTCATATGCCGGCGGGCCGGGTGGTGGCGTTGCTCATCGTCGCTCTGGCAGTGGCTGGGTTCGTGGCGATGAGGCGAAACGGCACCATTGGCCGCTCAACCCAGACCGAGGGCCTTCTCGTGGGCGTCTGTCTGCTGGGCATCGCTTTTCTGGTTCCGTTTCCTCCGATTCCGGCGTTGTTGCTGGTTGCGAGCGTAGCTTCGTTGAGAGCTGCCGGAGCCAGTTGGCAACGCCTGGTGTGGATCGCCGCGGGGCTCGCTGCTTTCTTTTTTCTCAGCGAGCGAGTCGCGTTTGCCTACACCGGTGAGGCACGGGTTGCCCGGTATGCTTACGTCGGGTTGAGCTCCGCGGTTCTGGCCGGGGCACTGTCGCTGAGAGCCGGCGCGTACCGCCGAGAGTTGATTCTGGCGTGGGCCTTCCTCGTTCCGATCTGGCCGTTCGGGTACGTCAAGATCGCCGACTCAGATCCATCCGCCGTCATGGCGGCACTGCTCGTCGTGGTGCCGCTTCTTGTTGCCGCTTGGGTGGCGTCGTCACGAGTCAGAGTCTGGTGGGCGTACCTGCCCCTCATCGGCGCGATCGCATATCAGCTCCATCGGACGCATCCATTTTTCTGGATCGCGATGGCGACGCATTTGGGAGTGTTGGCGGCGGTCGCGCTGTCGTCCGACTCGGATGGGCTGAGAGCGCGGATCATGGCGCTCACGGCCACGTCGGGCCTGATTCTGATGAGCGCGCCCGGGCTAGCTCCCACCATCGTTCTTCTCGGACTTGGTCTCGTCGCCGCCACCAGTCTGGACACCGGCCGTTTTTCCTCCGCCGCGGCTGTATTGATCGGCGCTGCGTTGCTGGTTTTCAGCCGGTACGC
>DASXGU010000141.1:0-27275 GCA_036488915.1 Gemmatimonadaceae bacterium
CGCTTGGCAGCGGCCTCCCGAACAGGAAATGCTTCAAACGTTTATAGCCAGTGGCCATAGCCACTAAAGTTTGTCCGCCCTCCGCGCGATCAGTACAAAGATTTCACAAATGTCGGACCCGCCCCACGGCGACTGGCGTAGTGCTCGGCGCGCCACGATGCGATCATATGACTGTGGCCAGCGACACCGCACTCATCATCGACGACGAGCCGCGCATCCGCGCCGTCGTCTCCAACGCCCTGGCTGACGATTTCGCCAGAGTCCTCGAGGCGACTACCGGCCACGAAGGCCTGCGGATTGCCGCCGCCGAGAGCCCCTCGCTGATCGTTCTCGACCTCGGGCTTCCCGACATGGTCGGCGTGTCGGTGTGCGAAGAGATCCGCAAAGTCTCGGACCCGTTGATCCTCGTGCTCTCCGCGCGCCACGCCGACCACGAGAAAGCGACCCTCCTGGATGCGGGCGCCGACGACTACGTCACCAAGCCGTTCAGCACCGTTGAGCTGATGGCGCGCGTCCGCGCGCTCCAGCGGAGGGCAAAGGTGCCACGCTCGCTCGAAGCCAAAAAGATTTCCAATGGCGAGCTGGAGATGGATCTGGAAAATCGCACGCTCCTCAAGTCCGGTTCATCGGTGCACCTGACTCCAAAGGAATGGGAGCTGGCCAGGGTTCTGATGACAAATGCCGGCCGCACGATGACCCACCGGCAGCTCTTTGCCGCCGTCTGGAGTGGCCGCCAGTACGGCGACGCGCAGCAGTACCTGCGGGTGCACGTTGCCAATCTCAGACGAAAGCTCGAATCCAACCCGCTGGATCCGCGCTACATCATCACCGAGCCGGGTGTCGGCTACCGCTTCACTCCGGCGTCGGCGAGAGGCGACTTGCCGTGATCGACCGACGCGCCCTGACCTGGAGCGCGTCTGGCATCGCCCTCGGCGTTGCCGCATTGGCTCTATTCGCCGCTCGCGCCCGCGTCAGCGAGGCGCATGTCGCGCTGATTTTCCTGCTCGTGATCCTCGTCGCCAGCGCCACCGGCGGCCGCGCGCTCGGCATCGCCCTTTCCCTCGTCGCCTTTCTCACCTTCGACTGGTTCTTTCTTCCACCGTACAACACCCTGCTGGTGCGTAACCCATTCGACTGGCTGGTGCTTTTTGTTTTTCTCGTCACGAGTGTCGTGGCCGCGCAGCTTCTCTATCGCGCGCGGTCGGAGCGGGCGGCGGTGGAGCGCGCCGAGGCGCTGCGCGAGGCGGGAAAGCTCAAGGACGCCCTGCTTGCGTCGCTGTCCCACGATCTCCGCACGCCGCTTACCACCATAAAAGCACTGGCGCACGAGCTCCAACCGCTCGGCGACGAGCGCACTTTGATCATCGAAGAGCAGGCCGATAGGCTGAATCGGCTCGTCACCGACCTCCTCCAGGACGCACGGCTCAAGGGCGGCGCCCTCTCGCTCGACGTCCAGCTCAACGCCGCCGACGACCTGCTCGGCGCGGTCGTTCAGCACGTCTCGGCGCGGGAAGACCGGGATCGCCTGCATGTCTCTCTCGAGGATCCGTCAGCCCTGTCGTTCGGCCGATTCGATTTCGTGCACTCGCTGCGCATCCTCGGCAACCTGATCGACAACGCGTTCAACTACTCGCCCAAGGACGCTCCCATCGAGCTGACGGGCGGGATCCATGAGGATGCGCTGGTGTTTCGTGTCGCCGATCGCGGCAAGGGGATACGGCCGGCTGAGCGCGATGTCGTTTTCACACCCTTTCACCGCACCGCTGCTCCGAACATCAAGGTTCCATCATCGGGCCTTGGACTGTCCATAGCCCGCCGGCTCGCCGAAGCTCAGGGTGGCTCGCTGACTTACGCCGACCGGGAAGGCGGCGGCTCGATCTTCGAGCTGAGACTACCGGCGGCGGCTCCCGAGTAGCAAAATTTCCGACCTCATTTTCTGAAGCCAGGCCTTCGGGCCAACCATCCAATCCAACGCGTGTCCAGTAATTCTCTCCGGCGCTTTAGGCGCCTGATGGCGGTCTCCGCCGCAATGTTCGCCGTCGCCACGATCGGTCTGGGGGCACAGACGACCCAGCCATTCGACTTCTCCATCAAGAACATCATGCGCGGCCCCGAGCTCTACGGCCGGCCGCCGGAAAACGTCCGCTGGAGCGCCGACAGCAAGTGGATCTACTTCACATGGCTCGAGCCTGGCACCGATTGGCGGGAGAGGCCGAGGCAGTTTCGCGTCCGCGCGGTCCCGGGCGCCAAACCCGAGCGCGTATCCATCAGGGAGGCGGATAGCACCGGAGCGCGCTACGCCGGAGGGGACCGTTCGCACAACGGACGCTATACGGCGGTCGAGTTTGGCGGCGACCTCTACATCAACGACCTCAACACCGGGACGACCCGCCGCCTCACCCAGACGGTCGAGACCGAGCGGGATCCTGTGTTCTCGCTCGACGACCGACAAGTATTTTTCGTTCGCAACAACAACATCTTCTCCATCGATCTGGCCTCGGGCTTTCTGCGGCAGCTCACCGACATCCGCCAGGGACCCGCGCCGGCCGACTCCGCCGCGGCGCAGGGACAGCGCGGGCGGCTGGAGCAGCAACAGCGTGACCTGTTCGACGCGATCCGCGACAGGCTGCGCGCCGACAGTCTCTCCCGCGCCGAGCGAGTGCTCCGGGACTCGCTGGCGCTCAAGCCGATCTACCTGCAGAGCGGCGAGCAGATCTCCGACTTCTCGGTCTCACCCAGCGGGAACAGTCTCCTTGTAACGACCCGCAGTCCGGCGAGCGGAAATCGCACCACCGACATTCCTCAATTCGTTACGCGCAGCGGCTACACGGAGGAGCTGCGCGTACGCAACAAGGTCGGCGACGCCGAGCAGCGCGGACGCATTGCGCTCATCACATTGCCCACCGCAACCATCAGCTGGCTCAAGCCCTTTCCCGCCGACACCACCACGGGCGCGTTTCAGATCCTCGGCTGGAACGACGCCGGAAACCGCGTCGCATTCTACGCCAATAGCGGCGACAACAAGTTTCGCTATCTGGAGGTGGTTGACCCCGCGGCGAAAATCACGACGCTCGAGACGGCGCACGACACCGCCTGGGTTGGCGGTCCCTGCGAGGATTGCGGGGGATGGTACGGCGCGGGCCCAGGGCACGTGTGGTATGTGTCCGAAGCCGACGGGTTCTCGCACCTGTACACCGTCTCACCCGACGGGACCAACAGACGCCAGCTTACGAGCGGGCGATGGGAGGTCCGCGACGTCAGCGTCTCGCCCGACGACCGCTGGTTCTATCTCCATACGAGCCTTATCTCCCCGTTCGAGCAGCAGCTCTATCGGATGCCGACAGCCGGCGGACCGATGGAGAAGATCACCAGTGGCGCAGGTCGGCACGCCGGCGTCGTCTCTCCCGACGGCCAGCTGGTGGCCGACGTCTATTCGTACGTCAACCGTCCGCCGGATCTATTCCTGCTGAAAAACCGGCTCGGCGCCGAGCTGTCTCGACTGACTACCTCACCGAGCGCGGAGTGGCTGTCGTTTCCCTGGGTAGTTCCCGAGATAGTCATGATTCCCGCGTCGGACGGAGTCAACGTCCCCGCCCACATCTATCGTCCTGGTGACATTCACGCCCAGCCCAACGGCGCGGCAGTGATCTTCGTCCACGGCGCCGGGTACCTGCACAATGTCGGGCATTTCTGGTCGGAGTACCCGCGCGAGTACATGTTCAATCAGTTCCTCGCTTCGAAGGGCTACACGGTTCTCGACCTCGACTACCGTGGCTCCGACGGCTATGGCCGGGACTGGCGCACCGCCATTTACCGCCACATGGGCGGTCGTGATCTCCAGGACCAGGTCGATGCATCGAATTATCTGGTCAAAACCATCGGCGTGGATCCCAAGCACATCGGGATCTATGGCGGCAGTTACGGGGGCTTCATCACTCTGATGGCCCTGTTCACCGAGTCGCCCCATTTCGGGGCCGGCGCGGCGCTGCGCAGCGTCACCGACTGGGCCCACTACAATCAGGGTTATACTTCGGCCATTCTGAATCTCCCGCAAAACGATACTCTGGCCTACCGGCAATCGTCTCCTATCTACTTTGCGCAGGGATTGAAGGATCCGTTGCTGATGGCGCACGGGATGTCCGACACCAATGTCCACTTCCAGGATATCGTAAGGCTCACCCAAAGACTGATCGAGCTCGGCAAGACACGCTGGGAGCTGGCGGTTTATCCGGTCGAAGACCACGCATTCGTGCGGCCCTCGTCGTGGGCGGATGAATATCGCCGCATCTTCGAGCTGTTCGAGAGATATCTGCCGACTCGGCCTTCTCCCCAATGATCAATCACGTGATCTCGTTTTTTTCGCGCGCAGCCTCGGCCGTGCGCTCGGTGCTCGGCTTCCCCGACTATGAGCGCTACCTGGCGCACATGCGCACCTCGCATCCCGGTGATCGGGTCATGACGGAAACTGAATTCCGCCACACCCGCCTGAGCGACCGCTACAACCGGGCCGGATCGAAGTGCTGCTGATGTAGGTGTGCAAGCGCTGCCTCGGCTGACGTCTCCCTCGAGACATCAACCGAGTCGAGAATGAAAGCAGCGCTCATGGCAGTTATCGCACTGGGATTGGTCGCATGCGGTGATGGCGGTACTCCCGCCGACAGTCTGTCGGTCAACGGCCCCGTGTCAACCGGGAACGCAGCGGTTGCTGCCAAAGCTCTGAGCGAGCAGCGGGTGGCGAGGGTCCGAGGAGGTATCGCCGGCGGGTTTGTCAGCGCGTCCGCGGCGATGAACGCCTCGCCCAGGGCAGATTTCGGCCAGCCCGTGGCCAATGACGTGATTGTCGCCGGGTCGGCCGACGACCCGCCCCAAAACCTCAGTTTTCCGCCGGAGGCAACCGGGGCCCCGGCAATGGTGATCAGGACCGGACAGGCCTTCGTCGAGGTAGGAAAGCTGGACCCCGCGGTGCTGCGCGTCCGGCAGCTGGCGGCCCAGGTCGGTGGCTACATCACCAACTCGTCCATCAGCGGCGGTCACGACCAGATCCGGCAGGCGACCCTCGAGATCAAGATCCCTGCGCAGAGGTACGATGAAGCGGTGAGCTCGCTGTCGGCGCTTGGGAAAGTCGAGACCGTGAATACGAACGCCGAGGATGTGGGCGAGGAATTCGTCGACGTCACGGCACGGGTCGCCAATTCACGGCGGCTGGAGGAGCGACTGCTCAATCTGCTCGGCAACCGCACCGGCAAGCTCGATGAAGTGCTGCGAGTCGAGCGCGAGCTGGCCCGGGTGCGCGAGGAGATCGAGCGCTACGAGGGCCGGCTTCGCTTCCTCGGCTCCAGGGTCGCGATGAGCACGCTCACGATCACCGCGCACGAGCCCGCGCCCCTGCTCGGCGATGGCCCCGGCGCGAATCCGATTGCAGCAGCGTTCCGGCGCGCCTGGAGGAATTTCGTGGCGCTGGTCGCCGCGTTCATTGCTTCGCTGGGAGTGGTGATCCCGCTCGCCGCGATATGTGCTGCCGGGTTGATCGGCTACCGACGGTGGCGACCCTGGCGCGTCAGCGCTTGAGCTGCCCGTTGTACCACCAGAATGCGCGGTTGAGCGCGGCGTAGCCGATCTGCAAGTGCTGTGCGCCCCACGCGATTCCGCCGGCGCCGAGGATGATGAGAATCGGACTGGCGGCGTTGTTGGAGCTGTTGCTGGTTAGAATCAGCCCGGTTACGAAAGTGAGAGCGCCGATCCCGCTAGCTACCGACCCGCGGAAATTCTCGGTCTTGAAGGTCCGCGCTTCTTCAACGGCGCGAGGCGATGCCGAGACGAGCTTCTCCAGATCGAAATCACGAAACCAGCCTACGGTGCCAACGACGGTTCCGGTGGAACCGCGTTCTATGTCGGCGCTGCCCCACCGCGATTCGTAGCGCAACGCCTGCGTGTCGTAGACGCCGGTCGAGTCGACGCCCGGCGCGGCCTGGGCGGCGGGAGCCGCCGCGGCGCCGGCATTGGCTCGTGCGGCCTCGGGCTTCGACTTGGTCGTTGTCTGCGCCTCGGCAGATCCTGCAAAGAATAAAGCGCTCGCGGACAGCGCCAGAAAAAAACGCAAGGTCATGTTTCCTCGGTGATCGCTCAAACCATCCCCACACAGACGATTTGAGCGACCCGAGGATTACTTTCTCGGAGTTAATCCAGCAAATCGTGGTTGTACCACCAGATGGATCGCGCCAGAGCGTTGTAGGCCTTCTCCAGCCGGCCGGCGCCGTACACGACCAGAGCCGTTCCAGAGAGCAGAAGGCCCGTCGAAAGGATTTGGCTTCCCTCTCTTATTCGTGACGAGCCGATGCCGACACCGAGCACCGCAATTCCCGCAGCGAGCGACAAAGTCCCGGGCTTGTAGTTCCGCACGAAACTCTGTGCCTCGGATTTCGCTCGCTCGGAGGATCCAACGAGCTGTACGATGTCGGTTCCGCGAAAGACGCCGATCTTTCCGACGACGGTTCCCGGAGTCCCGCGCACGACGTAAGTGTCGCCGCGGCTGTCCTCGATGCGAAGCGCTTTCGCTTCGTACGCGGCGTCCTGGGCCATTACTGTCTCACCAAGCGTCGCTCCGGCGAGCAGCACAATGAGTACACGTCTCATTTGCGCTCCTATCGGTAGACGATGGTCGCACGACCGTTGAGGGTCGTGCCGTCCATGATGACGTGGGTGTTGCCTGGATACGCATAGCCTGCCGAAGCCTGATCGACTGCGATGCCCAGGAAATCGTCGTTGGTGAGCATCCATGAACCGGCGTTGGAGAACATCGTGGCGATGAAGGCACCCGCCACGACCGGCCACGAGGCTTTGGGTATCAGCTTGATGGAAACAGTGCTGAACGCATTCGCGGCTGAGTGAACGAGGTTGAGCAGCGTGTTGTTGTCCAGCTTCAGAACGCACGGCTCGTTGTCGTCTTCCCAGAAAAAGACGTGAAACCCTTGGGTGTTGCTGCTGATGTACGCCTGGGTCTCCTCCGCGGAGTAGAGCATCACACGCCCTTCCCAGAAAGCGCCGTTCTGGTCGAAGACCTTTCTGTAGTCGGCCGCGTGCTCGCCGGAGCACGACAGGTCCTCACCATAGGTTGGCGACGAGGTGTAGGTCGGACCGTGGATGTGGACCTCGATCTCGGGGTCGCCGCGGAACCACGGCTCTTTGGCGTCGATGATGCGCGAGTACTCGAGATACAGGCCGGGCGGGATAGGCGGCGGGGACCCTCCGCCGCCGCCGCCGCACGTTTCTCCGCAGGCGACGAGACTCGATCCCGTGATGGACATGGGCTCGAGCGTCCCGATGGACTCGCCGTTGCGATCGCGTGCGTTGCGCGAGGTCGCAGCCGGCATCGGACGATTGAAGTTGGTCTCCACCGGCACGATCGACAGCGCCGGCGTGGATGGAGCGGCATTGCGGTCGAGGCCGACGGGATTGCCCCGCGAGTCGAAAGAGACTATCGGCTCCGACTCATCCAGCTGCGAGACCACGACTATATCTGACTTCCCCGTCCACGTTTCGCGTTGCGCCGCGACCGGCATGTAGAACTCGAGCCGGCGGACTTTGGCAATCGTCTCCAGCAGAGCCTGCTCCCCGCCGGCCAGCGACGCCATGCGATCGAACAGTGCCTTGCCGTCCTTGGACCTCAGGTACGGCGCGAGCTCGAGCTTGTGCTCCCTGAACGGCGCCGCGCGCATGTCGCGCTTGAGGTGCTGTCGGGCCGGCTCGTTGTCCAGCGACCGCGCCACCAGCTGCGCAACGCGCGTCAGCGCCGCGCGCTCCTCGGTCGGCTGCGCGATCGATTCAGAATTCGTCGCGACGTCCGCCGACGCCCTCGGCCCGAGAATCCTGCCCGCCTGGTCGGCGCAGCCGGCGAGCAGAATACCAATCATCCCAAAAAGAGCTCGTTCGCAATGTGTGCGTCCCATACAACCTCCTCGGCGAGTGGTGCGGTTGATGAAGCGCGCACGCTAGCCGCTCGATGGAGCGAGATCGTAACCGGCGAACCGCAGGCGAGATCACTTGACCTCGCAAAAAAAAACTCAGGCGGCTGCTGCCTCGGCGTTGCGCCGGCCGGCGGGGGCCACCAGCGCCATCAGCACCGCGGCAATGAGAGCCAGCGACGCGCCGAACGCGAACGCGGTGGGCGATCCGTACCGATCCCAGATCCAGCCGAAGATCAGCGACGCCGGCAGCGCGCCAAGCCCGATGGCGAGATTGTACCAGCCGAAAGCAGATCCCCGCCGCACTCGCGGGACGATGTCAGCCACCAGCGCCTTCTCGGTACCTTCGGTCATTCCGTAGAAGATCCCGTAGACAGCGAAGAGCACCCAGGCGTGCAGCGGCGCCCTGGCCCACGCAAAAGCGAAGTACACCGCAGCGTAGAGCAGCCATCCACCGACGATCAGCGGCTTGCGCCCGATCCTGTCGGAGAGCCTTCCGCCGTAGGTGCCCGTTGCCGATTTCACAAAGTTGAGCAGTGCCCAGAGTATCGGCGCCAGCGCCACCGGGACTCCCAGCTGATTGGCGCGCAACAAGAGAAACGCATCGGTCGAGTTTCCGAGCGTGAACAGCAGCACCACCACCAGATATCCCCAGAACCGCCCGCTCAGCCTTTCTGTTTCACCCTTCCCCGCCGAGGGACTCGCAGGCTGGTCGTGGCGAGGCACGTCGCGGACGACGACCACGAGGACGATCATTGCGAGCGCCGCCGGTATCGCCGAGAGCCAGAACACGTTTCGCATCGCGTGCTCGTCGCGCGGGAGCAGATGCCGGGTCGTGTCGAGCGCGCCGACGCCGTGGAGCTTGAGGATGAAGAACGCGACCAGCGGGCCGACCACCGCCCCGGCGTTGTCGGCGGCGGCGTGAAAGCCGTAGGCGAGGCCCCGTGATTCCGGCGGCGCGGAATCGGCGAGCAAAGCATCGCGCGGCGAAGTGCGAATCCCTTTCCCCACTCGATCCGTCACGCGAACCGCCAGCACCTGCGCGGCGGATCGCGTCATGGCCGTGAACGGGCGTACGATCGACGCGAGGAGGTAGCCGGCCACCACGAACGGCTTCCTGGTCGAGATTTTGTCGGACCACCAGCCGCTGAACAGTTTGAGCAGCGACGCTGTCGTCTCGGCGGTGCCTTCGATCGCGCCGATGAAGCTGGCGTTGGCGCCCAGTACTCCCGCAAGAAACACAGGTAGCAGCGGATAGATCATCTCGGTGGAGACATCTGTGAAGAAGCTCACCGCGCCAAGCCCGAGTACGTTGCGCCCGAGCTTCGGACGCGGTGTCTGCACCACCACCGGATTTACGATGCGCGCACCTCTGCGTGGTCTCCGATCGTCATCTCGCCCTTCACGCCGACGACGATCGCGTCGTCCCCGACCAGCGAGTTCGCGAGAACCGAGCGACTGATCTTCACGTTCGAGCCGACGATCGAGTCCCTCAGCTCGACGTTCTCCAGCACGGTTCCGGCTCCGATCGAGACGTTGGGGCCGACCTTCGACTTCCTGAGGGTGACATTGTCCTCTATGTAAACCGGGTCCACGATCGTCGAGTCCCCGGCGCTGGCCGGCCGGCGCGCACGGCCGCGGCGCAGCATCGCCTCGTTGGTCTCCAGCATCGTCTCGATCTTGCCGGCGTCGTACCAGCCTTCGACGTCGATGACTTTGATCTTCGCGCCTTTGTCGATCATGTACTGGAACGCGTCGGTCAGGAAATACTCGCCCTGGTTCTTGGGCTGCTTGAGGACGTGGTCGATCCCGTCGTAGAGGAGCTTCCAGTTCCGTATGTAGTAAAGTCCGATGTTCGCGCGCTTGCTGATCGGCGTCTTCGGCTTCTCCACGATCTTCGTCATGTTGCCGTCCTTGTCGGTCACGACGACGCCGAACCGCTGGTAGTCCTCGACCTCCTTGACCCAGATGATTCCATCGGCGTCCACGCTCTTCACCTTCGAGAGATCGGCATCGAAGATGGTGTCCACGAAGATGATGAGCACCGGCTGATCGACGTAGTCCCTGGCGAGGGCGATGGCGCCGGCGGTGCCGTCCTGCACCTTCTGCTCGATGAACACCGACTCGACATCCATCTCGGCCCGGGCGTACTCCTCGACCTTCTCCTTGAGGTGGCCCGTGATGTAGATGATCTCCTCGACGTTGCCCAGTTTTTTCAGCTCGTCGAGGACGTAGGACATCACCGGCTTGCCCGCGACCTTCATCATCGGCTTGGGCGTCAGGTGCGTGTGTGGGCGGAGGCGCGTTCCCTTGCCTGCCAGCGGAATTATGACTTTCATGGTGCCGTGGTTCCCTCTCGACCGTATTTGTCGCTCAGGCGCACGATGTCGTCGACCTCGGGTGTCGACACTTCCAGCACATCGCAGTCCGTCAGGGCGACCATCTGATGAATGGTCCCGGGGGTGATCCTGAATGATTCACCGATCTTCAGCTGCACGTCGTCGAGCGCGTCGTCACCGTGCCTCTGAACGCGGTAGACGATCTGCCCTGACAGCAGGTAGACCGTTTCGTCCTTCCGATTGTGGTACTGAACCGAAAGCTCCTGTCCGGCGTTGATGTGCAGGATCTTCCCGACGTAGCGATCGGAGCGCGCCCAGATCGTCTCGTGTCCCCAGGGCTTGGCGACACGCACGATCTCGACCCTTCCTGATGCGGCCTTCCTGCCCCCAGCGGGTCTTTTGGTGACGTTCTTTTTTGGCATGCATAAATATCTACGCTCACGATGGATGGAGCCACTTTGTTGCGGGCATGCTTTCTGCCCCCCGGGCTAGCAAATGATTCTCTCGCCAAAGCATCTTCCGCGCCTTGTTTCGACCATAAGGCTCTTTACCAACTACGGTCTTCGCGATTTCGCCAACCGACAGGGACTGCTCGCCCTCGAAGGCGCGCCGACCGACGGTGAGGTTGCGCCCGACGGGGACTGGCAGACCAAGGCAAAAGCCTTTCGCGAGAGGTTGGTCGAGCTCGGGCCCGCCTACATCAAGCTGGGTCAGGTGCTTTCGACGCGCCCGGACCTGCTTCCCAAGCCTTACATCGACGAGCTCGAGCACCTCCAGGACGATGTCCCCCCGATGCCCTTCGATTCCGTGGAAACGACGATCGAGGAGGAGCTGCACGCCCGAATCAGCAAGCTGTTCGCGTCATTCGAGGAGGAGCCTCTGGGCAGCGCCAGCCTCGGCCAGGTGCACGCGGCGGAGCTGCGCGACGGACGCAGCGTCGTGGTAAAAGTCCAGCGTCCGCATCTGCGTGAGCAGCTTTCGGAGGACATCGAGTTCTTCCGCGAGCTCGCCACCTTTCTGACCGATCACACCTCCGCCGGGTCACGCGTGGATCTGGTCGGGGTGGTGCAGCAGGTCGAGCGCGCCCTCGTCGACGAGCTCGACTATCGCACCGAGGCGCGGAACGCGGCCTCCTTCCGCAAAGTGCTGGCCCAGTTTCCCCATATCCTCATTCCGCGTGTCGTCGACGCCTACACCACCCACCGGGTGCTCACCACCGAGCGGATCAAGGGTGTGAAGATCGACGAGATCCCGCCGATCACACGAATCGAGTACGACTTCACCGATCTAGCCGACGAGTTCGCGCACGCCTACCTGGAGCAGATAACGAACACGGGCCATTTCCACGCTGACCCGCATCCCGGAAACGTGTTCGTCGTGCTTCCGGGTCCCCAGAACCCGAGAACTCCGGCGGAGGCCGTTGCCCGCGACCGGCGCCAGGAAGTGAGGCCCGGCGCGACGGCACTCGTGGAATCGGAGAACGAAGCACGAGCCGCGGCCTCGGGCGCAGTCGCCGCGCCAGACGACCCCAAGCTCGCGCTCATCGATTTCGGCATGACGGCACACCTGACGGCGTCAATGCGCGATCACGTCGTTCGGCTGCTTCTGGCGATGGCGGAGAACAACGGCGATGCCGCCGCCGAGACCCTGATCGAGATCGGGGGCGAGCCGGAGGAGTTCAATCGCCGCGCCTACATTCGGGATGTCTCCGATCTCATCGCCAAGCACTCCAATCAGACAGTCGAGGAGACCCCCGCCGGCATTGTGCTCTACGAGATGATCACGATCGCCTTTCGAGAGGGACTGAAGCTGCCCGCCGAGCTGACTTTGCTGGCCAAGGCGCTGTTCAACCTCGATGCGGTCACCAGGTCGCTCGATCCGAGCTTCAATCCCAGCCAATCGATCCGCGAGTACACAGCGGAGATCGCCAACAAGAAGGCCCAGCGCGAGATGTCACCGCGTCGGCTGTTTCAAATGGCGTCGGAGACATCTGATCTGGTGCGGGCTCTTCCGCATCGGCTCGATGTGATCACACAGAAGCTCGTCACCGACAACTTCGCTTTCCGCATTGAGGCGCCCCAGCTCGGCTCACTCCTGCTCGGGCTGGAAAAAGTCGCCAACCGCATCTTCACGGGCCTGGTCCTGGGGGGCCTGCTCGTTGCCAGCGGGCTCCTGATGGCATATCAGCGCAAGCTCGGGATGATCGGCTTCGTGCTCGCCGGCGCGCTTGGGTTGTGGATGATCGCGACGATCCTGATCCAGGACCGGCGCAGCCGGCGTCGCAAAGGGAAAACCTAGAGGCGGGCGACGACGCTCACGACGTAAGCGTCCACACGCTCGCGCATCGCCGCAGCGTCGATACCAGTCACCCCACCCGCTCTCCACCCCTCGTACACCGTGGGCGGCCCGGGCAGCAGCTCGACGACCGACATCAAATCCCAGTACGGGTCGTAGCGAAAATCGGGAGCCAGAGTCGTGTACGCGGCCAGAAATTCGTCGGCGACCCCCACGCCGTGGAGATTGGCGAGGTTGTGCCGGCACCATGCGACGTCGATCGCCGCCGGCCCCCGACAGCCATTCACCCAATCGACGACTCCGCTGACGCGCCCGTTCTCCCATAGAACGTTGCTGGGGTGATAGTCGCGGTGCACGAAGCATTCACGGTAGTCCGGCTCAGGGCCTTGGACGGCTTCTATTGCCGTCTTCCATGCAGTTCGTTCGTGCGACCAGGCTGGAACGGCCAAGCGGTCGCGGGAATTATAGCGAGCGTACTTCCACGGAAATCCGGCAGCGTCGATGCGGTGGATGTCGGCCGCGGCGCGCGCGAGGCCCTCGATCCACATCGACCGCGTGGGGGACTGGAGCACCACTACGCCAGGCAATCTTCTCATGAGCGTTGCGGGAACGCCGCAGTGGGCACCCTCAGGGTCCACAGCGATGAGCGCCGGTGCCGCCAGGCCGGCCCGCACTGCGTGCTGCAGACTCCGGCCTTCGCGGATTGCCAGATCGCGCTCACGCTTCACCCAATCCTTGTCCGTGAATCGGCGGAGCACGATGCTATGCCGTCCATTGCCGGCTTCTATCTCGATCGCATGCAGTAGCGACGAGGTCGCACCGGGCAACACCTCGATCGAGATGACCGCGCCACCGGTCGCTTCTTCCACCCACCGACGCGTGTTGTGCGATAACAAGCTAGTCCCAGCGCAGCACGATTTTTCCGAATGTCTTATTGGACTGCATCAGCTCGTGAGCACCACGGATCTCGTCGAAAGGGAAGACCCGGTCGACCACCGGCTTCAGTCGGCCGGAATCGAACAGCGGCACGACCCGCTCGGAGAACTCGCGCGCCAGCTCAATCTTTTCCTCGAGAGAGCGAGCGCGCATGACGGTCCCGACTATCGTCAATCGCTTCCGTAGCAGCACGTGCATGGAGAAGGGCGCCGTTCCGCCCGCCGTCAAGCCGACCACCACCACGCGCCCCTGCTGCGCCAGCACGCGAAGGTTGCCGTCGAGATAATCGCCACCCACCAGATCCAGGATCGCGTTCACACGATTGACGCCGATGGACGCCTCTACCGCTTCAGCCCAGCTACCAGCCGACGCGTCGATGGGAACGTGCAGGCCAAGCAGCCGGGCGCGCTCCAGCTTGTCGGCCGACCGTGCCGTCCCGATCACGGTCGCCCCGGCGATTCGCGCAATCTGCACGGCGGCCGTACCAACTCCGCTGCCGACCGCGTGGATGAGCAGATTCTCACCGAGCTTGAGCGCGAGGCGCTTGAACAGCGCGTCGTACGCGGTGAGAAAGACCTCCGGAACAGCGCCGACTTCCTCCCATGACAACCGCCCAGGCGCACGGATCGCCTCACGCTCGTGCACACACACATACTCGGCGTGCCCTGCTCCGCCGATGATGCCCATTACCCGATCGCCACGCTGCCACATAGATGCGCCCTGCCCCAACGCGTCCACATCACCCGCGTATTCCATCCCGCTGATGTCGGCCGGCACCCCGGCCGGCACCGGATAATTCCCCTGGCGCTGCAGAATGTCGGCGCGATTGAGGGCCGATGCTCTCACCCGTACCCGGATTTGTCCGAGTCCGGGCTCGGGCGTCGGCCGCTCCTGGATCTCGAGTACCTCCGGCCCTCCTGGCCGCGTGATGATCACCGCTTTCATTTCAAGAAATTACTCAGGAAGAAATGAAAAAGCCGCCGAAGCCGGCGGCCTTTCATGTTCCAGTTCCGATGCGTCTTGGCGCTCCTATCTCACCCGAGCCCCGTTTGGATCCCACACCTCGACCTCTCCGAGATTCCGGGCCCTGATCGGAGCCTCGATCTTGGCCAGATCGCCGGCGACGACGACGACGAGATTGTTGGGTGTGAGCCGCGACGTCGCCACGCTGCGAACGTCGTCGGGTGTCACCGCCGCCAACCGCTCTCTGTACGTCGCGTAGAAATCGACCGGCAAGCCCCAGATGATCAGCTGCTGGATGCGGCCCGTCAGTCCCTGCACGCTCTGCACCGAATTTGGAAAGCTGGACACGAGATTGTTGAGCGCGCCCTGGAGCTCCGGCGCCGGAACCGTTTCGGTGGCGATGCGCTTGTACTCACTCACCGCTTCGACCAGCGCCGAGTCGGTCGAGCTGGTACGCACGTCGGAGGTGATGCGGAACGCTCCGTTCCCCGGTCTCAGATCCAGGCCGCTGAACGCACCGTACGTGTACCCGTGCTTCTCGCGGAGATTCATGTTGACGCGCGAGCTGAATCCGCCGCCCAGCACGTGGTTGAGCGCCACCATCTTGAGATAGTCGGGATCGGAAGCTCGGAACCCCGCCTGACCCACGACGATCGTCGACTGCACCGAACCCGGACGATCGACCAGAACGATCCTGGTCCCGGTGCTGGTGCGGACGGGATTCGAGATCGGACTGAGCGGCGCGGCGCTGGCGCTCCAGGATCCGTAGGCTTGCTGCGCGATTGTCTGCGCTTCCGGCCTGGTGAGATCGCCGACGAGCAGCAGCGTCGATGCTGCCGGCGTGTACATGGCGCGGTGCCAGTTCACGATGTCGTCGCGGGTGAGCGACGAGATCGTCGCCGGGATTCCACTCGCCGGCCGCGAAAAGGGAGCCGTGCTGTCGAACGCCGCGCGGAGGAACGCGTCCGCCGCCAGACCGCCCGTCTGGGCGTGGGTTTGTGCGTACTGCGCCAGCGCTCGATTCTTGACCCTGGTGACTTCCGTCGGCGCAAACGTGGGCGCGATCACCGTGCGAGCCGCGAGCGACAACGCCTGTGGAAACACGTTCTTCAGCGCCACCACGTCGGCGAAAGCGGTGCTGTATCCGCCCCCGGTTGAAAACTGTGCGCCGAGCGCGTCCATCGCCCGCGCAATGTCGGCGCCCGTCATGGTCCCGGTGCCTTCCGACAACAGCGATCCCGTCAGCGACGCCAATCCGCTCTTGGCCGCCGACTCACGCTGCGCGCCGGCATCGACGATGAGTCTCGCCTCTACCACCGGCACTGTATGCTTCTCGACCAGAATGACCTTGAGTCCGTTGGCCAGCTGGAACTGTTCGACGGCGGGAAAAGCGTATGGACGCAGCGGCCCGGGCGGCGGCGGCGTCACGGTCTGGGCGCCGGTCGTGCCGATCGCCAGCACTGTCGCCAACAACAGCGGCGAGATCGCTATGACTGCTCGAGAACCTCGCATCAATTGGTCCTCCCGGCTGCGGCTCCGGCTGCGACCTTTTTGGCGGGCACGTAGACGAGCACTACACGATTCGTGGGCAGCAACCGCTCTCTGGCGACCGAATTGAGGTTGTCGATCGTCACCCGATCCAGCTCGCCCAACACCTTGTTGACGTGGTCCGGATCGTGGAAGAACGTCCAGCCCTCGGCGAGCCGATCGGCGCGACCGCCGAAGCCGCCGGTAAACTGCAATCCGTTCACGAAGTTGAAGCGCTCCTGGGCGCGAGCGCGGTCCAGCTCGGATTGCGTGAAGCTCGACGTGCCCGCGAGCTCCGCCAGCAGCGCGCGCTCCAGCGAATCGGGACTGCTGCCGGGTCTGCCGCTGGCGATGAACACCAGCATGTCGGCGCCGTCGGCGAGACCGATGTTGAAGCCGCTCACGTTCGTCGCTACCTGCTGCCGGCGCACGAGGGACTCGTCGAGGCGCGAGGAATTTCCGCCGCCAATGATGTCGCCGAGCAGCGACACGGCTTCGGCGCGGCGATCCTTGGCCGGAGGAACCCGGTACGCCACGAAGACTCGTGGCGCCGGCGCCAGCTGATCCTGCACCACGATGCGCTGTTCCTGGCCCACCGTAGCCGGCAGGCTCATGTTGGCGAGCCGTGGGGGCGTGGGGCCGCGGGGAATCGGCGCGAAGTATTTGCGCACCATGCCCTTCGCCTGCGCCACGTCGATGTCGCCGGCGACGACGAGCACCGCGTTGTTCGGTGCGTAATAAGTCTTGAAGAAATTCTGGACGTCGCCGACCGACGCCGCGGAAAGATCGGTCATCGACCCGATCACCGAGTGGTGGTACGGATGCGTGTCGGGGTACAGCGCTTCTTCGGCTTTTTCCAGCCAGCTTCCGTAAGGCTGGTTGTCGACACTCTGCCGGCGCTCGTTCTTCACCACCTCGCGCTGGTTGTCGAGCTTCTGCTGGGTCAGCGTCTCGGTTAGCGTACCCATTCTGTCGGACTCCAGCCACAGGGCCAGCTCCAGCTGATTGGAGGGCACCTGCTCGAAGTAGTTGGTCCGATCCCAGCTGGTGGTGCCGTTGATGTCGGCGCCCGCTCTGCCGCCGGCCGCCTCGAGGAGCGCCCAGTGCTGGCCGTCGGCGACGTTCTTCGAGCCCTTGAACATCATGTGCTCGAACAGGTGCGCGAAGCCGGTGTGTCCGGGCTGCTCCATCTTGGACCCGACGTTGTACCAGAGGAGCACTGCCGCTACCGGCGTCGAATGATCGACGTGATAAAGTACAGTCAGTCCGTTGGGCAGCGTCTCCTTCGTATAGTCGACGCGCAGCTCAGGACTCCTGCCCGCCTGCGTCTTTCCCTGAGCGCCGGCACTCGTGGCGGCAAGGAACAACAGAGAGACCGCGATAATGCGGAGTCTCATTCGACCTCCATGAAATGTGGATTGCCGGGCTGGACGGGAGCCGCGGTTTTTCTAAGGTACGGGCGGGAATGGACTCCCGGAAGAGTCCGCCTCTATTCGTACCGTAGCGACTGGATGGGGTCGAGACTGGCCGCCCGTCTCGCCGGCCAAACGCCGAAAAGTATTCCGACGAAGCCCGAGAAAAAGAAAGCCAGCAGGATCGACGATGGCGCGACCGACGTATTGAAATTGCCGAACTTGGCGAGTGCAGCGGCGCCAAGCCAGCCGAAAACGATTCCGCCGATGCCCCCGAGCAGGCAGAGCACCACCGCCTCGATCAGGAACTGTAGCAGGATGTTCTTGGGCGTCGCGCCGAGCGCTTTGCGCACACCGATCTCACGCGTGCGCTCCGTCACCGAGACCAGCATGATGTTCATGATGCCGATGCCGCCGACGAGCAGACTCACCGCCGCGATTCCCGACAGCAGGAAGGTGAAGATCTGGGTCGTCTCGCCGAGCGTATTGAGGAAGTCGGCCTGGTTGCGGATCTGGAAATCGTCGGGGATTCCCACGCGCAGCCGGTGCTCCTTGCGCAAGGTTCGCTGTATCGCGGCCATCGCGTTTGGAATGTCCGCTTCGGACTGGGCCAGCACTCCGATCTGTCGAAGTTTGTCGGTGCCGAAGACGCGGAACTGCGCGGTGGTGATCGGAATAAGGACCTGGTCGTCCGGATTGCCGAATCCGCCCGAGGTGCCCTTGCTGGCAAGGACACCGAGCACCTCGAACAGGAATCCGCCGATGCGCACGTTCTGCCCGACCAGACTCGCCGCTGGCACCCCGAGGTTGTCAGGGATCGCCGCACCCAGCACCGCCACGCGGCGGCTGGCGCGATCGTCTCCCTCGGTGAACATCTTGCCCTGCGCCATGCTGTATTTGCGCACGTCCAGATAATTGGCGGTCGTGCCCAGCACGGTGGTGTTGGTGTTGGTGTTCAGGTACTGGACCTGGAGCTGCTTCTGCATCTCCGGCTCGACGGCGGCGATCGCTGCTCCGGCCGAGTCGAGCGCTTTGGCGTCGGCGACGGTCATCGGCGCGCGATCGTTGCCCGACGACACCCCGCCGGGCGCATAGATCTGCCCCGGCTGGACCGTCAGCAGCGTCGTTCCCAGCGCCGAGATGCGCGCATTGACCGATTCCTGGGCGCCCCGTCCGAGCGCAACCACTGCGATCACCGCTCCCACTCCGATGACGACGCCGAGCATCGTCAGGAACGAGCGCAGCTTGTTCGCGCGCAGTGCGCCGAGCGCAACACCGATTGTCTCTCCGAGAAGCATGGTACTTCCTCCTTATCCGCCCGGCCGTCCGCCGCCACCACCGCCACCGCCACCGCCACGTGCGCCGCCGCCCCCTGCCCCTCCGGCCGCGGGGGTTTGCTGCTGCTGGAGTCCGCCGCCGGCGCCCGCCCTCACCCGAGCCTGAAGCTGGTCGCGCTGGGCCTGCAGCACTGCCGGGCCGAGCAGCGCCACCTGATCACCGACCTGCACGCCGCTCAGAATCTCGGTGTAATCGAAGTCGCTGACTCCGACCCGGACCGCGTGCGGCGAATACTTGTCGCCATTCTTGACGAACACGATCATCGGCCCGCCGGCTCCGCCACCACCACCGGATCCGCCGGCACCGCCCGCCCCCCCGCCACCACCGGCGCCACCGCCGCCGCCGCCGCCCTGACGGGAGAATCCGCCACCGCCCCGTGACGTCGACGATGCGGCACCGCCAAACCTGCCTCCGCCACCATAGCCGCCGGGCGTGGAGCTCGCCGCGCCGAATCTGCGGCGACCGCCGGTGGTGTCCCCGCCGAACGACGACGCCGTCGACGAAGCGGTTTCGCCGCGTCCGCCGCGCTGGCCGCGCGCCGCGGCGATCGCCGCCTTGATCGAGTCGGGGCTGACCCCGAGCACCGGCGCCACCGTCGCCGCGTCGCGTGAATTCCGGATCGCATCGCTCGGCACCGCCGGCACGTTGTCGCGACGGAGAATGTCCATCACGACCTGGCCGTTCATTCCCGGCATCAGCGCGCCATCCGAGTTGTTGAGGCTGACCAGCACCGGGAACATCGTCACGCTCGACTGAACCACCGCTTCCGGCTCGACCTTCTCCACTATTCCCACGAATTTGCGATTGGGAAATGCATCGACGGTCACCGTCGCCGTCTGGCCCGGCTTGACGTTGCCAATGTCTGTCTCGTTTACAAAGGCGCGCATCCGCACTTTAGTGAGGTCGGCCATCTTCATTATCGTCGTGCCGCCGCTGGCGGACGTCGTCGCCGACGTGATCACCGTTCCCTCCGACACCGGCCGCTCGATGATGGTACCGTTGGTCGGCGCGCGCACCGTCGCATCCTCCAGGCGGACTTTGGCGATCGACAGATTCGTCCTCGCCTTGATCAGTGCCGCGTCGGCGTTGGCGTAGTCCAGGTTGGCCTGATCCATCTCCTGCGCCGTAATGATCTTCTGCTTGTACAGCTCCGCGGACCTGTTCCGCTGCGCCAGCGCCGTCGCCCGCTGCACTGTCGTCGAGCTGACGTCAGCCGCCGCCTGATCGTACTGGTTCTGCACGTCGCGCGGGTCGATCTGAACCAGTAGATCCCCGACGTGCACGTAGGAGCCGATGTCCACCGGCATTTTGATGATTGTGCCCGATGCCTTCGACTTCACTTCCACAATGTCGATCGGCTCGACCGTCCCGTTGGCCTGCGCGCTCAACACGATGCTCCGCCGCTCGACGGGCGCGGTCTCGATCACCAGCGTCGGATCCGTGCTTTTCTTGCACGACAGAGGCGAGACCACGAGCGCCAGCGCCAGAACCTGCGACCACCGCCGGAAATAGTTCTCTTTCATTTGATTGCTGGAGGTTGCGGCCGAATGACTCACTGGAGGTCCCGCCCGATCAGCGCCTCCAGCTGCGCCCTTGCGATTCTGTAATCGTACCGCGCCTGAATCAGCGCCTGCTCCGCCGTCGCCAGTGCCGCCTGCGAGGTGATCAGATCGAGCAGGGTGGAAGCGCCGATGTTGTACCGCTGCTGCTGGACCCGCACATCCTCCTGCGCCGCCGCGACCGAAGCCGCCTGGACCGCAACGCGCTGCGAAGCGCCGCGCAGCGCGCCGATATTCTGCGTCAGCAGCTGTACCTGGGCCAGCTGGGTGTCCCTCAACGTCGCCTGCGCGTTGACCTCGCTGACCTTGGCACGCACCACCTGCTCTTCGCGCTGGAAGTTGTTGAAGATCGGATACGAAAGCGAGAAGGCCAGACGTCCGCTGTAGGCGAATGGATCGCTGCCGAATCCAAACCGGGGATCGGTCCCGCTGCCGCTCCGCGAGTAGCTCGCGCTCAGCGACGGCAAATACGTAGCCTTCGACGCTTTCACGCCTTCCCTCGACGCGTCGAGATTCGCCTGCGCCTGCTGCACCGCGGGCCCGACCTTCGCCAGCTCGGCCAGCTGTGCGCTGTCCGGCAGCGCCGCCATGTTTTCCTGCACCGAAGCCGGGTCGGCCGTCACCGGCACCGGCGACCCGACGAGCCTCGTCAGCGCCGCATCCGCCGCTTCCCGGGCGGTCTGCGCGGTGATCATGGCCAGCTCGGCGTTGCCGACCTGCACCACTCCCCGGAGCGAATCGGAGCGCGTCGCCACGCCGGCCCGGACCTTCGCCACCGACGTCTTGAACTGCTCGTTCGCCTGTGCGATCTGGAGCTGCGCTGCATCCTCGCTCTCGATCGCCGCCAGCACCGCGAAATACTGCTGCTTGACGCCGAGCGCGACGTTGTACTTTACCGCCACCCTGTTCGCTTCCGCCGCCGCGATCTCGGACTTGGCCGTGCGCAGATCGTACAGGCGCTGACCACCGTCGAAGATCGTCATGTTGATGTTCAGCGCGTCGTTGTTGGTCGGCGCCTGCGCGACGGTCACCTGCTCACCGTTCGAGTTGAGTCTGGTCGTCCCGCCCCCCATCTGCACCACATGCCCCGCGGTGAGCGTGGCGCTTGGCAGGATCGCCCCGATGGCCGAGACCCGGGCCGCCTTGCTCGTTCGCTCCGTTCCCTCGGCCTGGATCGCCTGGGGAGAATTCTGCTGGGCCATGGTTATGGCCTCATCGAGTGAGATCTTGCGGGCGCTGTCGGGGGCTCTGGTGAGTCCGGGCTGCAACCCCGGCTGGACACCCTGGGCGCCAGCGGTCCGGACCGCTGGAAACAGCAGTGCGATGGCCGCGAACAGGAGGTTCCGCGTCAACGAATTGGGAATCATGGACCGAGCGAGGGGGATCGGTTGAAAGCGAAAGGGCCGCACACAACAGCGACCCCTTCAATAAGTACGCCCGACTCGGCTGTTCTGCTGTGCTGAGCCCGTTAAGAGCGAACCGTCGCCAGCATCCGCTGCCGCAGGGTTGCCAGCCGCTTCCTGACGGACCCATCCATGACCACATCCCCGACCTTTACGATCACTCCGCCAAGGATGGCCGGGTTGAGCGAGATGTGCGGCACCACCCGTTTGCCGAATAGCCGCGACAGCTGCCTCGCCAAAGCATCCCGTTCCGTCTCGCTGGGCTCGGCCGCGACCGTCACCGTCGCGTGGACCCGGTTCTCCGACTCATCGATGAGCAGCCGATACTCGGAGGCGATCTCCGGAATCAGCATTTGGCGGCGCTTCTCGATCACGGCGTCGATGAATCGCAGGAACAAAGGCGGCACTCTCCGGCTCAGCGCCTTCTCCAGAATCTCGATCTTCTGGCTCGCGGCCAGCTTAGGCGACCCGAGGAAAGTGCGCAGAATGGTGTCCTCGCGCATGCCGGCAGCGATTGCGTCGAGCAAGTCGCCCCACTCCTCGACTTCCCCCGACTTCTTCGCCAGGATCAGAAGCGTCTCCGCGTAGTTGCGGCCGATCCCCTCGGCGTTCATCCGCGCTTGGTCGCGGTCGCCGGAATCGACGACAGAAAGCTTTCCACGATCTTGCGGTTCGCCTGATCGTCGAGATTGCGCTCGATGACCTTGCTGGCGCCGGCAATCGCCAGCTCGATGGCTTCGCGGCGCAGGTCGGCGATGGCCTGCTCCTTCTCGCGCGTGATCTCGTCGCGCGCGCGCTCAAGCATTTGTTGCTGCTGCTGGTGCGTTTCCTCGATCATCTGGGCGCGCAACTTTTCACCGACCTGACGCCCTTCGACGATGATCTTCTGGGCATCCTGCCTCGCGGCCTCGATCTGCTGCTGTTGCTCGGCGAGAATCCTTGCCGCTTCCTCGCGGTCCCGCTTCGCGCCCTGGATCGCCTCCTCCAGCTTTCGCTCGCGCTCCTCTACGGACGCCGTGATCATCGGGAAGACGTACCTGCCGAGCACGATCAGCAGGAAGATGAACACGACGAAGGTCCAGAACATCAGTCCGCCGTTCGGCGTGAGCAGATCGCCGGAATGATCGGATTCTACCGGGGCGACCTGCGCTGTCTGTAAGAGTGCGAAGATGACTGAGTACATATGCCTGTGGCTCGGGGTGAGGATTTCGCCGTTGCTTTTCGCTGCTTCTGAACGCGGCAGGGATTTGCGGCGCGCGAACGCGACGCCGCAAATCTCGGCCGAGCCGACTTAGAACTTGAACTTGCCCTGGATCAAAAACGCGATGACGATCGCAAACAGCGCGATTCCCTCGATGAGCGCCGCGAAGATGATCGCGCCCGTCTGAATACGGCCGGCCATCTCCGGCTGTCTCGCCATGCCGTCCATCGCCTGGCCCGCCAGCCGTCCGATTCCGATGCCCGCGCCGATGGTGGCGAGACCGGCGCCGACACCGGCGCCGAGCAGCGCCCACGCGCCCGAATACTCGCGGGTGTAGCTGGCCGCGGCCTGAAGCAGAGGATACATCGTGACCATTTTCTTATCCTGCCCTTTGGTAACAGTCGTGATTTGACATGCTCGCGATCACGTCATCGCCATCCGTCACCGGAGCAAAAGCCCCAACGGAAATCTCCAGCCGACACGGCTGGATACACACGCGGAGTTGAGCAGTCTCCGCGTCAGTGCGCACTCTCGCGAATCAATCCGATGAACACAGCGGACAGCAGCATGAAGATGAACGCCTGCAGGAACGCAACGAAAAGCTCCAGCATCGCTATGCCCAGCGCCATCGCGATCGGCAACGGAACCAGGATCCAGGTCGCGAAAGTGAAGATGAGACTGATCAGCGCCAGCAGCACCACGTGCCCCGAGATCATGTTCGCGAAGAGACGGATCGCCAGCGCGAACGGCTTAGTCAGCTTGCCGATGATCTCGATGGGAGTGAGGATCGGTGAGATGAAGATCTTCATGCCGAGCGACATGTCGTGCGGCCAGAACACTATGGTATTGATGTAGGCCTTGCCCAGCGAGCGCATGCCGGCGACTTCGATGACGACGAAAGTGACGATGGCCAGCGTCGCGGTCACCGAGATGTTTCCAGTCGCTGTCGCCCCGTAGGGTATCAGCCCCAGCAGGTTGGCAAAGAGGATGAAAAAGAAAAGCGTCAGCAGGTAGGGCACGAAGCCGTTGCCGTGAGCACCCACATTGGGCAGCACTACTTCGTTGCGGAGGTAGAGGACCATTGCCTCAAAGCTCCCGCCAAGCCCGCCGGGGGCTTTCCCCTGCCGCGCATGCCGGTTGTGCCCGCGCAGCGCGAGGAGGGAGAACACCAGACACAGCCCCGCCGCGACCCAGAGCATCACCACGTGGCGGGTTGGCGAGATGTCGAGCGTCAGGCCGCCGATATGGATCGGATTCCAGCGGGGCAGCTCGTACTCGCACACGAACCCCGGCTTGAAGCACGGGAGATCCAGAGTGTGCGAGTCGGCGATGTGCGGCGTTATGAAATCTTTTTGGTCAGCGATCATATTCGAGCAGCAGCGGTTCGGCCATCATCGTCAAAAAGAAAAACGTCACCAGACTCACCAGCGCCGCCTCGAGCGAGAGGTTCACGATCCTCGCCAGCGGCGCGAACAGCACCAGCACCAGGAACCTCAAGCCCGCCCCCAGTGCCCACCGTATCAGCAGCTCACCGGGCACCCCATGTCCCGGGCGTCCCGGTCTGAGCAGAGTGTAGGAGCCGAGTTGTACTGCGAAAGCCAGTCCAGCCGATACGAGCATAGCGTCGTGCTGCGCGACGGTCGTGAAGTACATCCTCAGTACGACGGTGGCGATGAGGATGAGGGCGGCCGAGACACCGGCAAAGAATGCGATCGCCCTCTTCTCTTTCACCGGCTCACTCTCCCCCGCTCCTCATCGTCCTTCTTCTGCGCCGCGGAAACCTTGCGATACATGTTGTAGAACGCGCCCGCCGCCCCGACGAAGACAAGGGCGATGGTGAACATTCCCGTGTCGCCGAAGCGCCGATCCAGCCACTGGCCGATGAAGACGAAGACCACGATCACGGCCGCGAACTGGATGCCGATCCCGGCGAAGTCGGCGCCCGAAAGACCCTTCGGGGAGCTCTGTTCCGGCCGTTTTTGATCACCCATTCGGCGATGAAATTAACCGCTTGTGAAGATTTTCACAAGCGAAATCCGACGCTTTAGCCGAAGGCAGCCCGAAGATTTGCCGGGGTCGCAAGTTCATGAAACAAGCGAAGTTAGTCCGTGACTTAACCGTTGACCGTTCGTCTATGTGTCGATAAGTTGGGCTTCTCACAATATGTGAGAGCGGCCCATCCCCGCCCACCACGATCCACCCGTCCAGCGAAGTAATGGATAACCGCCTCATTCTCCCCTTGCTGTGCGCAGCATCGGTCGCCCTCGCCGCGGCCCCTTTTTCCCACGACGACAAATCGACCGCCACTACGAGGCACCACGCCGAGGAGAAGAGCGCTCCGATCGTCACCACGTTCGACGTGACCAGACCCAGGAACGATGCCGACAAGCTCCGCTTCTCGCTCAACGTCCACAACAACACCAGCAAGATGCTGGAGCTCCGCTTCCCCGACGGCCAGACCCACGACTTCGTCGTCAAGGATTTCGCCGGCAAGGTGATCTGGCGCTGGGGCCAGGGCCGCATGTTCACTTCCGCCATGCGCAGCGAAACCCTCAAGGGTAAGGGCGGGACGATCTTCGCCGAAAGCTGGGACACCAAGGGCCAGCACGGATCGTTCACGGCCGTCGCCATCCTCCGCAGCGACAACTTTCCGGTCGAGAGCACAGTCCAGTTCGTTCTGCCGTAACCGGCCGGACTTCCCGAGAATTTCAAAACGCGCTCTCACGAGCGCGTTTTTGCATGCGTCCTGAAACAGCGTCGGTGCTTCGAGCGTAAATCGCACAAGGCAGCCAACGGTTCTTGCGCCTCCGCTGTCAAATCGATAGCTACGTACCAACCCACCTGCCCCGCTGGAATGGCCTCAACAGCAATCCGATTCGCGCGTAACGCTGGCGCGCTCGCGTTTTTCCTCGCGCTCGTGCCGTTGGACCCGAGCGTGGGCCAGGCCCAGAACGACAAGCCGGACGTGATCCGTGGCCGCGTCACCGACGATTCATCACGCGCCGTTGTAGCGTCGATCACGGTGACGCGCGGCCCCGATCGTCTCGTTCAACAGGCCACGACCGACAGCCTTGGAAACTTCCACGTCCGCTTCGAGCAGGGCACCGGCGATTACCTGGTCTATGTCAGCGCCACCGGATTCACGTCAGCACGGCGGCGCGTCCAGAGACAGGCGGACGAACATGAGCTGGTCGCCAATTTCACCCTGGCGCGAGCGCCCGTCGCAACTCTCGATGCGGTGAAAGTCGAAGGAAGAAAGCCCGTTCGCGCTGACAACGACGTAAACCCCTTCCAGCTCGAGGCCGGCTCCTCCGAAAAGTGGAAGGACGGCGTCAATGGACAGGTTCCCCCGACGGCTGCGGGAGATCTGAACGCGATCGCCGGCACTATGTCGAATGTCACGATGACCGGCGGCGGTCCCTCCATACTGGGCTCCGGCGCGGCATCCAATCTCAATACGTTGAATGGAATGGGACTGGCGACCGGCTCGATCCCACGAGCCGCGCGCACCGAGACCCGGGTCACCGGCGCGACCTTCGATCCAACCAGAGGCGGATTCTCCGGAGCCAACATCGATGTCCGCCTCGGCCCGGGTGATCGCAATTACCAGCAGCGGCGCGCGTTTCTGACTTTCGATCCGCGCTTCCTCCAGTTCACCGACGCGGCCGGCCACTCGCTCGGCGCCACCAGCGGAGGCGCCCGGGGCAGCCTCGGGGCGGATGGTGAGCTGATTCGCGACGCCCTCACCTACAATGTTGCGCTCGATTTCGACCGCTCGCTCAGCGAGCCTTCGACACTGGTCAGCGCCGACGCCGACGCGCTGCTCAATGCCGGCGTCGCGCCCGACTCGGTTGCACGGCTCATCGCGTTCGCCACGCCGCTCGGAATTCCGCTGGTGTCAGCGGGCGTACCGGCGAACCGGCAGCACACCGCCCTCACCTGGCTTGGCCGGCTCGACGATACCCGCGACAGCCTGGCGACGCGCGCGCTCACGACCTACCTCGGATTCACCGGGGACGGCGCGCTCGGATTCGGTCCGCTCGCGGCGCCATCCGCGGCCAGCGAGCAACGTGAACGCACCCTCGGTGCGCAGGTCACACTCGGCTCCTACGTTGGAGCAGGACGACGAACCCTGAACGAGACGCGTCTCGCAGTGAGCAGCGTCCGCACCACCGTCTCGCCCTATCAGCCCCTGCCCGGAGCAACGGTCCTGGTTCGGTCAGACAACATCGGCGCCGGAACTGACGTCACGTCGCTCCTCGTCGGCGGGGGCTCATTCCTGCCAACCGAAGAATCGAAGTGGACGCTCGAAGGCGGCAACGAGACGGACTGGAACGCCCA
>DASXGU010000259.1:0-13240 GCA_036488915.1 Gemmatimonadaceae bacterium
CTTCTGCTGGGAATCACCAAGGCCAGTCTCACGACCCAGTCGTTCATCTCGGCGGCGAGCTTCCAGGAGACAACGAGAGTTCTTACCGACGCCGCGATCCGCGGCGCCCGGGACGAGCTGCTTGGACTGAAGGAGAACATCATCATCGGTCACCTCATCCCGGCCGGTACGGGCATGTACCGCTACCAGGAGGTGGAGATCGAGGGAGCGCCGGTACCGCCCGCCCCGGAGCTGCCGCCGGAGCCGACGATTGCCGAGATCCTGGCGAGCGACTCGGATGGAGATTTCGCTCTTCCGGAAACCGTTCCGGTACCCGAGGAGATCTAGCGAAATCGTGCCAGGGTTTTGGGGAGAGTTGGGTGTCAAATTTGACACCCAACTCGCCGCCTGATTGCGTAGAAGTCCTACTCATTACAACATCCCCGTAGCGGAACTGAACCGCACGGGGATGTTTCGCATCATTCACCCTCTGGAGCGATGGACCTCTACATTTTCTGCGTGGTACTCGGCGCCGCTGGAATGGCCGCGATGGCGTTCCTCGGCTTCACGAGCAGTCACAGCGGAGGCCATCAGGGGCACGCCGCCCACGCGCATGCGCACCATAGCTCGTCGGGTGGCCATGCCGGCAGGAACGATGCGGCGCTCCACACCCATTCACCTCAGCTCCATGCCGGGGGCTGGAAATCACACGTCTGGTCGTGGCTCTCGCCGCGCGTGCTGTTCAACGTGCTGGTTGGATTCGGCGCCACCGGGCTCATCGTAGAGCGGCTGGTCGGACCGGTCCTGGCGCTGCCGCTGGCGCTGGTGGGTGGACTCGCGTTCGAAAGCCTCGTCGTGAAACCGATCTTCAATTCGCTGTTCCGGTTCGAGTCGAGCCCGGCGCAGACGCTGGAATCGGCGATCATGTCAGACGCGAAGGCGGTGACCGGCTTCGATGCCAACGGCAACGGATTGATTTCGCTCGAGCTGGGCGGTGAAGTAGTACAGATTCTCGGAACGCTCACCGAAGGTGAGCGGACGGCGGGAGTCAGAGTGCGGGCGGGCGATGCGGTCCGGATCGAGGAAGTCGACGCCCTGCGCAATCGTTGTGTTGTCTCACGCATCGGCCTCGGTGAGGCCTGACATGCTTAGCGCTCTCTAACAGGATGTCTCAGATGACCCAGATGCTGATCATTGTCGTCGCCGTGCTCGTCGGTGTGCTCGGCGTAATTCCACTCATAGTCTCTTCGTTCCTGCGAAACGTCGAAGCAGGGACCATCCGCATGGTGAGCTGGCTGCAGGGGAGCACGATCATCTATCGTGGTCCCGGCAAGTCGAAGGAAGTGCCATTGCTGACGACGGGCACCACGCTGTCGAGCAAGGCGATCAACGTCGATCTGGACATTACCGACCAGACGGCAGACCTGGATCGCAACGGCACGCCCCAGCCGATCAAGGTGCGCATCCTGGCGAGTGCCATCGTCTCCGTCGGCGACACCGACACGATGATCAAGACCGCTGCGAATCGATTCTTCTCCAAGGACGCGGCCGATCAGGAGAACATTCTGATCGACTTGCTCTCCAGCTCGGCCCGCCGCGCGATCAACCTGCTTACCCACGACCAGCTTTTCTCCGCGAAGTCGGCTCCGCAGCTCTATCCGGGCCAGACGCCGTCCATGGGCGCCGGTGCCAGCGGCGGCACCGCGCTGGCGGCGACGCCGGCCCAGCCGACGGCCGTAACCCGCGCGGCGGAAGTGGCCCTCCAGGGAATGGAGGACGACGACGATCCACTTGCGGTGATTATCAGGAAGGCGTGCTCACGCGAGCTCACTGACCTGGGCCTGACCTTCAATTCGCTGAACATCAAGGTCGTGCAGTCGGAAGTCGCCGAATCGCGGCGGCGCCAGTCAGCCGCGGAAGCACAGGCCAATGCCGACATCGTCACCGCGCAGCAGGCGCGCCGCGCCAAGGATGCGCAGCTGGAGGCCGAGCGCGTCATCTCGGACAAGCAGCGCGAGCTGGAGCAGACAAAGGCGGCCAACGCGGCGCTGATCGCCGAAGCCGAAGCCAAGAAGCAGACCGCGCTCGGCGTCCAGCGAGTCGCCGAGCTCGAGGCGACGCAGATCGCGCAGGCCAGAGCGGACGCTGAAAAGGTGCGCATCGAAGCAGAAGCACGCGCCCGCGCCGAAGCGATACGCATCACGACCGTCGCTCAGGCGAACGCCGAGAGCATCCAGAAGGTGAACGAGGCGATCAAGGCGGGGGGCGAGAGCTACTTCAGGTACCGCCAGATCGAGATGATTCCCGACATCGCGCCGGTGATCGCCGACGCGCTGGCAAAGGCGAAGCTGGTGACGATCTCCGGCGATGGCGCGGAAGGTGGAGCAGCCCACTCGGCGACGAGCAACATCACGAGCGTCATCCAGACAGTGCTGGCCGCTCAGCTGGTGTCGAGTAGTGGAATCGTTCAGCAACCGGAGCCGTCGCGTGAGAACGGGCGCGAGCGCGAAGGTGCGCTGCGCGATCGTGAAGTGGCGCCGGTGAAGGCGCCGGGTTTTGGCCAGACCGCGATCCCTCCGGCCAAGCCGGGAGTCAGGTAAGGCGTCGCGTTCTGCCAGAGGGCTTGCAGAATCCCGCCCAAAAGGGGCCGGCAGCCAGCCGGCCCCCTTTTGCTAACCCCTTATATCCCAGCGTCTTGTAGCTACTGCTGAGCTTTGGCCTCCCGCCTGCCTTGATTCGGAGAACGGCGTGGTGTCCACGCCACGTCGTTCTAACCGTCAATCCGAAGCAGTGGAGCCCTTATGTCCAACAGATCACTCAGTTTCATCACATTTGCCGGCGTACTGATTCTGGCGATGGCGTGCAGCGGGGATAACCCGACCAGTCCGTCGTCGCTCGATCCACAGCCCCCGCTGGCCTCGGCGATAAAATCTGACATCGCTGCCGCCGCCGGCAACGCGATCGCCAGCGACCTCGAAACCCTCATCGCCAACGAAGCAGCGGCGGCGGGATCCTTTGGGTTGTCGTCACCGGCGCGGGCCTTCGATGGCGAGAGCGCCGACTCGACGCCTTCGTCCAATCCCCCGACTCAGCCCAATTGCACCGCGGGCGAACAGCCGGGGGTTTTTCTTTGCGCGAAACAGCCGGGCCCGGGCGAGCATCTCAGCTGCACCTTTTCGGCTGAGCGCAACGTGTACGTCTGCGTCACACCGGTACAGCCGGCGCAGCCAGACTCGGCCCAACCGCCCCCGGCGCCGGCGCCCGCGAGCTCCGAACCGTGCAGCTTCGACTCGAGCAACCTTGTCTACAGCTGTGTCAGCACGAGCGAAGGAAAGACTGTCGTGAAGTCATATCAGTTCCTCGACGCTAACGGAAATCCGATGGAAAAATTCGTCCACGGAACCACGGAGGCGATTCATTACTTGTTGAAGTCGGATGAGAGCGTGGTGAAGGACAACGGATCGAGCGTCAGTCATTCGCTGCGCGATGTCACGCTGAGCGGGTTTCTCGGGCCCAACCGCATCTGGAACGGATTCGGCAGCAGCGCCGACACGACCGTCCACAAGGAAGAACTTTCCACGCGCAAATACTCGGGCCTGTCGGTAGACACGCTCCAGGCGGTCGCCTTCGTCGATCAGCGGGCGCTGCACCCGTACCCGCTGTCTGGTGTCGCGATCAGGGTCGTGGGTTACGCGGTGGTGTCGAGCGGTGCTCAGCTCGAGACGACCACCGTCCACAAGCGCGTCGTGGTGACGTTCAACGGCACCGCCGACGTGCCGATCTCACTCGGCGACTACAGCTGCGTGTTGCATCTCGATACGCACAAAGTCGACGGCTGCAAATAGTCGAATAGCATCTGGTTGGCCTTCGGGGTGATCGGGCGCGAGCCGGGTCACCCCGTTCGCATTCGACATTGACGTTTCGGAGACCACTGGTATGTTGCTGACAGAATTCGAGTAGGCGAGCGGAATCCTGCCGGGCTGCGCTCGGCGTTGGCGCTTCCGCCGGAGGCGTCATGTCGTACTGTCTGATCGGCCGCCCACATATCTGCGCTCGACTCACCTTCGCCGTCTGCGTGCTCGTCGCCGACGCTCTGCGGCTTGGCGCGCAATCACCGGCGAGCGTCGTCGGGCGTGTGACAGCGGAGACGGGCATCGGACTCATGGGAGCCGACGTCGCGGTGTCCGGCACCCAGCTGCGGGCGACGACCGATGACCGCGGGGAGTTTCGACTGGCGGGAGTACCGGCCGGGACGATCGAAGTGCGTGCCCGCCGCCTCGGATTTCGTCCGGACGCCGTCACGCTCACCGTCCCCGAATCCGGAACCGAATCGGTCAGCATCAAGCTCGCCGTCGCCAGTCAGGAGCTGCAGCCGGTCCTCGTTCACGGACAATCGGTCAAATACACTGGACGCCTCGCCGGATACTATGAGAGAATGGAGCGCCGGACGTCCGGCGTCTTCATCACGCGCGACCAGATCGAGCGGGACAATCCGCGGACGCTCAACCAGCTTCTGCAGCGCACGCCGGGAATCACGACGCTTCGGCAGCGGGACGGATCCATCGGCGTTCGGATGCGAGATCGCACCTGCGCGCCGCTCGTGTGGCTGGATGGCAGCGCGCTTCCGACCGGCCAGGTGGATCTCGACACCTTCGAGCCGAGCACTCTGGAAGGGATCGAGCTGTACCTGGGATCGACGGCGGCCCCGGCCCGCTACAGCTGGTCGCGCGATCTCTCGAATTGCGGAACCATTCTGTTGTGGACGAGGGGCTCGGACAGCGACGTGCCCCACACTACCATGAGCTCGCCCAACGAGATCGAGGCGCTCGTTGCTTCACTGTCGGTTTTCACTGCCGACCAGGTAGATCGGCCCGCTGCGCTCGATTCCACCAAGCCACTGAACATTCCGTATCCGCCGTCCTTGTTCGCTGCTCACACGCGGGGCTCGGTGGTGGCGGAGTTCGTGGTGGACACCGAAGGGCGTGTCGAGAAGGAAACGTTCGGAATCGTTTCCGCGAGCCATCCGCTGTTCGCCGATGCGGTCAGAGCGGCGGTGCTGGCGGCGACTTTCACTCCCGCTCTCAAGCAGGGAAAAACCGTGCGTCAGCTGGTCCATCAACCCTTCGAGTTCAGCGCGGCGAAGTAGTGAGTCGGGGCCGTTTGAGGGTGCAGCTTAGACACCTCGAACCGGTGAACGGTTCGCAAAAACTTGTTGACAGCCCAAAAAAGGTGCTCTAGCTTCTGCCTTTCGGCCGGACCTCATCCGGGCGAACCCTTGAACCGTTCTCGACGGAGGCCAATGGAAAGGTCATGAGTCCGCACCCTTAGTTCAGTCGCTCAATGCGAGCGGCACCGCTCCACACCGATGGAAAGCTCAGAAGGCCCACCCCCTCAAGCAGCGAATCCAGCGGAATGCGATTCCCCATCCGTTCCGGCTGCCTGAGACTCCATTCGAAGTGAGGAAGGCATAATGGTAATTCGCAAGTTACTCCCGTCTTGCGTGATCGCGGCGTTTGTACTCGCATTCGCCGCCGTCGCCGGCACTGCGCACGCGCAGGGCGCGGTCATATCCGGCAAGGTCACGACCGATCAGGGCAGAGAGATCGCGGGCGCGAACGTGATCATCCCCGAGCTCAACATCTCGGTCGCAACGAACCCCGCGGGCGACTACACAATCACGATTCCAACCGCTCGTCTCAACGGGGCGACGACGTCTTTGCGCGTTCGCGCGATTGGTTACGTGCCCAAGGCTTCGACGGTGACTCTCAGCGCCGGCGCCCAGACCGCGAACTTTTCGCTCGAGCAGGACATCAACCGCCTCGAGGCCGTCGTCACGACGGGTGTAACGGCCGGCACGATAGCCGCCAAGCTGCCGTTCTCCGTTTCGCACATCGACTCGGCCGACATGAAGGTGCCCGCCACCAACCCGCTGTCGCAGCTCGCGGGTAAGGTTCCGGGCGCGTCGATCATTTCGGCGTCGGGGCGTCCTGGCGCTTCGCCGGCGGTCCTGTTGCGTGGGCCGACCGCCATCACCGGCGCCGGCCGCGGCCAGTCGCCACTCTACATCGTGGACGGAGTGATCCTCGCCGACCAGGGAAGCAGCACCGGCGGCGGCGGACTCCCCGACATCAACCCGCAAGACATCGAGAGCATAGAGGTCGTGAAGGGCGCGGCGGCGTCGTCGCTCTACGGCGCGCGGGCGGGCAACGGTGTCATCACCATCAAGACCAAGTCGGGAGTGAACTCCGCGGAAGGCGTGCACTTCAACGCCCGCACCGAGTACGGCAGCAGCGACGTCGAGCGGCATCTGCCCATCAACCAGAACCACGCGCTGGAGATGGACGAGACCGGGACCCGCTTCTGCATCACCGTCGCCGGCCAGGGCCGCTTTCAGTGCGCTCGATCGATCGACTACGCGTCCGAAGCCTATCGAATCAACGATCAGGGCCTCGACTTCGCTCTGAATCCCGTCGGAACGTTCCCGGTGGACCCGGGCTCGTCGCTCACGAGGCCGGAGCCGGCGCTGACTTCCTCGTTCCTGACGCGCATCTGGCCGGGCAACAACTACGACGCAGTGTCGGAATTCGTGCGCCCCAAGCCGCTCATCAACAACGTCGTCGACATGCGCGGCAAGTACGGCAACACCGCCTTCTTCGCCAGCGCCTCCAGCCTGGATCAGGGTGGTGCGATCCAGTACCTCAACGGATTCCAGCGCAAGAGCGGCCGCATCAATCTCGATCAGCAGATCGGTACGCGCTGGACGGCCTCTCTGACCAGCTATTTCGCGCGCGGCCAGAAGGACGGCTTCTACGCCGAGGATGGCGGCAACGCCTTCTTCCGCCTGACCCGCACGCCGCCGATCGTCAACCTCGACGCCCTCGACTCGAAGGGCAGGCTGTACATCCGGCCCAATCTGCAGGGCGCCGGTTCGCAGAACAACAACCCGCTTTATCCCCTGCAGAACGACAACCAGGTCACCAAGACCAATCACTTCATCGGCGGCGGCACTCTGCACTTCGTCGCCACCGACTGGCTGAACTTCGAAGGCAACCTGAGCTACGACGGCTCGCAGAACAATCTCGACAACTTCGACGACAAGGGATATCGCACCACCACCGCCTCGGCGGGTGATGCGTCTTTCCTGCGGAAATCAGGTGAGAATCTGCAGTCGTACAACTCCAGCCTGAACATGAACATCCTGCACGACATGCTGACCGACATGCACAGCCGGACCAGCGTGCGCTATCTCTTCGAGCGCCAGGATTACGACTACCGCCGCGGTCAGGCGCAGGGTCTGAGCGTCGTCGGCGTGCCGACGCTCGACAACGGGACGACGCTAAAGTCTGTCACCTCCTCGACGCAGTCGATCCGCAGCATCGGATTCTTCGTCGCCGAAGACGTCGACTGGAAGGATCGCTACATCGTCAGCGCGCTCGTTCGCCGCGACGGCAGCTCGCTGTTCGGCAGGGCGAACCGCTGGAAGACCTTCGGGCGCGGATCGGTGGCCTGGCGCCTGGCGGAGGAGCCGTGGTGGTTCATCTCGCCGCTGAACGAGTTCAAGCTTCGCGCATCGGTCGGTACGGCGGGCGGACGTCCGGGATTCGACTGGCAGTACGAGACGTTCAACGTCGCCAACGGCGTCATCTCGCCGCAGATCCTGGGCAACAGATTCCTCAAGCCCGAATCGATTCGTGAGAACGAATACGGTCTCGAGATGGAGGCGTTCCACCGCATTGGAACGACCCTCAACTACTCTGTCTCCAACGCACGCGATCAGATTTTGCGCGTTCCGTCGCCGGCGGTTACCGGCTTCGGCTTCCAGTGGAAGAACGCCGGCGTGCTGCAGAACAAGACCTTCGAGGCGTCGATCAACATTCCGATCATCAACGGACGTGATCTCACCTACTCGACGCGGTTCATCTACGACAGAAACCGCGCCGTGATCACTCATCTATATGTGCCGAGCTTCACGTTTGGTGCTACGGCGCAGGCGACCGATCAGATCTTCCTGGCCAAGGAAGGCGAGCGGTACGGCACCTTCTACGGACGGGTGTTCGCCACCAGCTGCAGCCAGCTGCCGTCGGTGGCCGCCGCATCCTGCGGCAAGCCGGGAGACGCGTTCCAGAAGAACTCCGACGGCTACATCGTCTGGGTCGGCGCCGGCAACACCATCAACGATGGCATCACCAGGAATCTCTGGCAGTCGAGGGCCCCGACGAACCTTCCGTTCTTCGCGCCCACGACGGCCGGCGCCAACGGCTACATCAACCCCTCGGTGCTTGTCAGCTGGGGCATGCCGATCATTCTGCGTGACTCCACCGGCACCGCGCAGAAGCTTCCGCTCGGCAATCCGCTGCCGAATTTCCGCTGGGGCTTCTCGCAGAACTTCAGCTACAAGCGGTTGACCGCGTACGCGCTTATTGACGCGGCAATCGGGCAAAAGGTCTACAACCAGGGACGCGGCTGGTCGTTCCTCGACTTCCTCGAGGGCAGCGAGTCCCAGGCTGGAAAGAGCGTCGAGCAGGCGAAGCCGCTCGGGTACTACTACCGAGCCGGCGGACCCGACACCGGCACGGGGATCGGCGGATTCTACGATCTTCTTGGCCCGAACAGCGCGATGACCGAAGATGCGAGCTACGCCAAGCTCCGTGAGCTGAGCGTCGGCTTCAAACTCGGTCGCTTCGGCTCGATGGGTGGCGATTGGAACCTGAGCGTGATTGGCCGCAACCTGCACACCTGGACCAAGTATCATGGGTTCGATCCGGAAGTGGGCTTCGGTGCGGTGAGCGGAGCAGGCAGCACGGCAAACGGGTCGGGGTCGGCAGCGATCAACGCGATCGATGCTTTCACCTTCCCGAATCTGCGCTCCCTGACGTTCTCGCTTCAAACAAGCTTCTAAAATCCGCGCCGCCGGGCAGTGGGGGAAGAAATCCCCTCATTGCCCGGAGGCCAATCAATCGAGGCCAATAAATGCGTAAACTGTATGTCATCGCCGGCTGTGCCGGCCTCGTGGCGGCCTTTGGGTGCAAGGACACCCTGTCCGTTGCGAACGACAACAATCCCGACGCCGCGCGCGCGCTGGCTAGGCCGTCGGATGTGGAAGCGCTGATCGGCAGCTCGCTGAACACCGTGTGGCGGGCGATGAACGGTCAGAACGACAACGTCGACAACCAGATGCGGGTGTTCTCCTTCGAGAACAGCTCGTCGCTGGCGAACTTCGGCTTCGGAACGCGCATTCCAATTCCGCGTGGTCCGATCGACAACTCCAAGGGCAATCCGGTCCTCGTCGGCAACTTCTGGGACTTCGCGCAGGACGCAAAGGGTGCCCGTTCTGCGGCGCTCGGACTTGCCCAGCTGAACAAGGCGGGCTTCACACTCGGCAGCTCCGCGCAGGACCTGCGGGGGCGCGCGTTCGCGTTCTTCGTGATGGGGCTGGGCAACGCCAACATGGCCCTCGTCTACGACTCGGGCGCGGTGGTGAACGAATTCAACGGCAACGACATTCCTTACCCGCCGCTGCTGGGACACGACTCCCTGATGAAGCTGGCGCTGATTCAGCTCGATTCGGCACAGGCCAACGCGTCGAAGATGACGACCGCGCTGCTGGCGACGTGGATCCCGGGCAATGCGCTGACGGGACCGCAGTTCGTCCAGGTCATTCGTTCGTACAAGGCGCGGTTCCGCGCATCGGTGGCGCGCACTCCGACCGAGCGCGCGGCGGTCGATTGGACGAAGGTCAGGGATGATGCTCTGGCGGGAATCACCGCGGACATCTCCATCGATCTCGATCCTTCGAAGAGCTGGGATTACATCTGGTACGTCCAGCACTTTCTGTTCGACGCGTGGACGCAGCAGAGCCCAATCTTCGCGGGCATGGCCGACAGTGTCAGGCCGGCGAACGACCCCGCGGGTCCTGGGTACGACGCCTGGCTGGCGACGCCGCTCAACTCGCGCTCCGCGTTCCTGATCAAGTCGGCGGACCAGCGCTTCCCGCCCGGCGACACTCGCGCCGCGCAGCAGGCTGCGTCGACGGTCGGCACTCTGCAGACGCCGTCGCGGTCCAACCTTTACTTCCGCAACCGCACCTCGCCTGATCCGCCGGGCCTGCCGTACACCGTCTCGCAGTATGACTGGTTCAGATTCCAGCAGCTGTATCAGGCGAACCGCATCGGCAAGTTCCCCATGCTGCAGAAGACGGAAGTCGATCTCCTGGCGGCGGAAGCCTACTACAGGCTGGGCGACATGGCCAATGCGGCCGCCAAGATCAATCTGAGCCGCGTCGCGAAGGGGAATCTTCCGCCCCTTCCGGCAACTATGACGGTGACCGATCCGGTTCCGGGTGGCGGAGCGTGCGTGCCGCGCGTTCCCGACCCGGCGACGAATTTCACGTCGGCGAAGTGTGGCACCCTGTTCGAGGCGCTCAAGTGGGAGAAGCGCATGGAGCTGGCGTTCCTTCAATACGGGGCCTGGTACTTCGACAGCCGTGGCTGGGGCGACCTGGCGCAGGGTACGCCGCTCGAGTGGCCGGTTCCATATCAGGAGATGGACACTCGCAGCAAGGCGCTATACAACTCGAACACCGCCGCGGCGGTGGGCACCTACGGGTACTAAGAGGCTTTTGTGAAGCAGCATTCGCTGTCAACCCGGTCCAGGACGGTCGCCATCGCGACCGTCCTGTGCTGGGGCGGTACGATGGGATGTTATTCGTACGTCCCGTCTCAGGCTTCCTACCTCGAGCCGGGGCGGGAGATGGCAGTCGAGATAAATGATCTGGGCCGCTTGAACATCAATGCGCTAATCGGCGGCGACGTTTCGCAAATCGCCGGCATTCTGCAGCAGCAAACCGGCACTGACTTCACGATCAAGGTCAGCGAGCTCACGTACCTGAACGGAAAATCGGCGATATGGAGTGGAGAGCCGGTGACGGTCAGACAGGATTACGTGAGAACCGTTTTTGAAAAGAAGGTGTCGCCGGGCAAAACCGCGGCTGCGGTCCTGGCTAGCGCCGGTGTCATCGGCGGGGCCGTGATCGCCCACACTCTCGTCGCCGGCGGAAACGGCAACGGCAGCGAGGGCAAGCCGGTGACTCCGCCGGGAACCGGAGACAGGCGGCATCAATGAGTGATCCGAATCATCCAAAAACTTTCGAGTCGGAGTCTGTAATGAATCTGCACCGTTATCTTCTGCTGAGCGCCGCGGCTCTGGGCATGATCGCGTGCGGCAGTGACAGCACATCGCCGGTGTTCAAGAAGCCGGCGGCGGCCGGGCTGGTCCGCTTCATCAACGCCGTTCCGGACACCGGGTTCCAGGATTTCCGGTTCACCGATGTAGTCGACGGAGTTCCGAACGTGGAGTTCGTGAACCTGCCTTTCCGCGGTGGCACCAACGTCGCCTTCCAGCGCGCGATCGTCGGCACGCATCACATCCGCGTCTTCATGGGCAGCTCGAACACGACGCCAACCTCGCCCAACGGATTCGATCCGTCAGTGGTGACCACCGTAATGGCGGATACGACATTTACGTTCGCCCAGGATGTTGCTCAGACGTTCGTGCTTTACGGCTCGGCGCGAGCGAGCGGACAGAAATTCCTCATTACAACCGACGCGCGACCGACGCTCACCGCGGCATCCGGCACCCTCGGATTCCGGTCCACGAATCTGACGGCCGGCGCGGTCGACGTTTATCTCATTCCCGGCTCGGCGGCGACGCCGACCGCTTCGGGCACGCCGGTGATAACCAATCTGGGGTCGCTGGCCACGAGCGCTTACGTAACGCCAGCGGTGGCGAGCTCCGGCAGTGGCTACACGGTAGTGGCGACGACTGCCGGAACCACCACCGTTGTCGCGTCCCAGTTCATGCCGCCAGGCGCGGCGTTCGTCCCGGAAGTTCCGGGAACCTCGGGCGCGCTGGATCCCATCGCGGGCTCGAAGATTTCCGGATCCATTTTCACCGCCTACATATTCCCGGGCGCGGTTGCCGGAAGCAAAGCCGCGACGGCTTCCAACACGACCCCCGGAATTGGCTTGGCGATCGACGAGAATCCGCCGCGGCCGTAGTGTAACCCAGGCCAGTACTTGTGAAGCGCCAAAGCCGCCGGCAATTTCGATTACCGGCGGCTTTTGAATTCGGGCAGAGAACTCCACGCGCGTCGACGAGGTGGAAAAGATGAGATATCTCGAGATTGCCGCCTTGTCCTTCGTTCTCACGGCGTGCGCGACCAGCGGCGCGGGTGGAGCGGGTTCCGCCGCGGGTGCGACCAGGGCCAACACCGATGTCATAACGACGTCGGAGATCGACGGCGCAACGTTCCGTGACGCCTACGACGTCGTGCAGCGGCTGCGTCCGAGCTGGCTCACCAGGGCTCGCGCTTCCAGCGGAGGCAGTCTGGGTGGAACGCAGGTGGCCGGTTCTTCGGGGTCCATGTCCGGTGTGCAGCCCAACGCCAGCAGCGCCGGGCTCGTCGTCTATCTCGACAACGCGAGGATGGGTGGCCCCGAAGCATTGCGCGACATATCAGCGAGCGCGATCAACACCCTTCAATACATGGATGCCGCGACGGCGACGGCGAAGCTGCCTGGAATCGGATCGAGCATCATCAGCGGCGCCATAGTGGTGACGTCACGAACCGGGCACTGAACCAGTTGTGATCCGTGGCGTCGGGTCGCGGATGGCGTTGCGGGCGCTCCGGCGCTCGCACTCACGACTCGATCGTTTCAAGCTCACCAAGAAGCCGTTCATCAGGGCGACGCTGCTGGCCGATGACGCAATCGCCGCGGCGGTTCGCGAGCACGCGCGCGAAACGGGGCTCGATGAGGCGGCCGCCTGGCGCCGTGTGGAAGCGTACATCGACGAGATCGTACCCTTCTTCAACATTCTTACCTATTACAAGATCGGTCTCGCCGTCACCAGGATGCTGCTGAATTTCTTTTACAAAGTATCGGTGGAGTATGCCGGCGGGGCATCGCAGAGCGTGCTCCCCCGCGACGCAGTAGTGATCTACCTGATGAACCACCGCTCCAACGCCGACTACGTGCTCGTCGGCTACACGCTGTCCGGCCGGGTCGCCATCTCGTACGCCGTCGGTGAATGGGCGAGGACTTTTCCGCTGGAGTACATCTTCAAGTCCTTCGGGGCGTATTTCATTCGCCGGAAATATCGCGAGAAGCTCTATCACACCGTGCTGGAGCGGTACGTCCAGCTGATCACGCGAAACGGCGTAACGCAGGGAATTTTTCTCGAGGGTGGATTGAGCCGCGATGGA
>DASXGU010000244.1:0-7297 GCA_036488915.1 Gemmatimonadaceae bacterium
GCGACCATCGGATTTATTCCCCGCGACACGAGTCCCCGCGCGATCATCGAGAGACGGCTCAGCGTCTCGGGATCGTTGGCGCCGACGTGCTCCACGAGCACCGCTTTCTCTGACGCGACGAAACGCGCCAGCAAGGTCGCCATCACCGCGATGCCGAGCGAGCCCCCGAGCTGGCGCATCAGATTGAACATGCCGGTGCCCTGCGCCAGATCCTTCACCTGGAGATCCGCCATCGTGGCGTTGGTCAGCGGCACGAAGATCAGCCCAAGCCCGGCGCCACGCAGGATGAGCGGCCAGAACAGGTCCTGCGCCCCGCTCGCCGATGTCAGCTGAGACAGCTTGAGCATCGACAGGAAGAAGAGAATCGCGCCGGCGACGACCGTGTAGCGCGCGTCGAGGCGCATCGCGTTTCTGCCGACCACCGCCATGGTCACCGCCGACGCGATGGCGCCCGGCAGAATGATCTTCCCGGTCTGCCACGCCGTCATCTGCAGCAGCTGCTGCAGGAACACGGGAAGAATGAACACCGACCCATACAGCGCGAATCCGAGCAGCAGTCCGAGACTCACGCCGGCGGAGAGCTGGCGACTCTTGAGAATGCGGAAGTTTATCACGGGCTCGTCGGTGGTGAGCTCGTGCCAGATGAGCGCGATTCCCGAAAACAGCGCCGTGACCGCCAGCATGGTCACGAAGCGCGACTCCCACCAGTCGTAGCGCTCACCGCGCTCCAGCATCCACTGCAGCGAGCCGACACAAAGCGTCAGCAGGATTATGCCGATGAAGTCGATCTTGTCGGCCTTCTCCTGGTGCCACGCGTCGTGGACGTAGGTGACGGTCAGGATCGCGGCGATTATGCCGAGCGGCACGTTGATGTAGAAGATCCACGGCCAGTTGTAGTTGTCGGTGATCCAGCCGCCAAGCGTCGGCCCCAGGGTTGGGCCGACCATGACTCCCACCCCGAAAATCGCCATGCCCGTCCCGGCTTCTTCGGGCGGGAATGATTCATAGAGAGTCGCCTGCGCCGTGGAGAGCAGGGCGCCGCCGCCGATCCCCTGAATCACTCTCCAGAAGATGAGGCCGAGCAGCGAGTGCGACGCGCCGCAAAAGAAGGAGGCGGTGGTGAAGAGAAGGATGGAGCCCGTGAAATAGCGCTTTCGTCCGAAGTACGCGGACAGCCATCCCGACATCGGGATGACGATTACGTTGGCGATGATGTACGACGTCGAAACCCACGCGATCTCGTCGAGCGTGGCGCCAAGGTTTCCCATCATGTGGGGAATGGCGACGTTGACGATCGAGGTGTCGATGAGCTCGAGCATCGCCGCCATCGTGACGGTGGCGGCGATGATGTACTTGTGCGCGTATCGGTCTTCGGCGGAGCTCGAGACCCCGGAAGACCGTAGTACGGCCGTGCTCACCGGGTGGCGGTGTTGACGTGCACGTTGGCCGACAGTCCGGGCCGCAGCGTGTAGCCCGGGCAGGGCTTGGTGACCGCGATGCGAACCGGAACGCGCTGGACGACTTTCGTGAAGTTGCCGGTGGCGTTGTCGGGCGGGAGGAGCGCGAACTTGGCGCCCGTCGCGCCGCTGACGCTGGCCACGGTTCCTTCACCCTTGCAGCCGCCGTAGGCATCGATCTCGAACTCGACCGGCTGGCCTGGGTGGATCTGGGCGAGCTGGGTTTCCTTGAAGTTTGCCGTCACCCAGACGCCGGTATCGGCGACGATACTCAAAAGGGGCTGGCCCGCCGAGACGAGCTGTCCCACTTCGACCTGCTTCCGAGAGACTTCGCCTGAAGCCGGAGCGGTGATTCGGGTGTAATCGAGCTGTAGCTGCGCGTTCTCTGCCGCAGCTCGAAAGCCGAGGGTGCGCGCGTTGGCCACCCGCACTCCCGCTTCGGCGGTGTTCACCGTTCCGCCCGCGGCGGCGGCCTGACGCTCGGCGGCGAGAAGATTGGCGTGGGCGACATCGGCCGAAGCCTGCGCCGCGTCGAGCTGCTGCCGGGAGATGATCTGCTTGTTGGCGAGCTCTTTGGCGCGTGCCAGATCTGCGTCTGCCTTGTTGGCGTTGGCGCGGGCGGCGCCGATTTGCGCGTCGAGCGCGGCGCGCTGGCCGGCGGCGCTCTGCACCTGCGCTTCGGCCTGGCCACTGCCGCCGGCGGTTGCTTCGGCGGCAGCGAGATCCGCTTGCGCCTGCTGCAGACGGACACGGTAGTCGTCGTCCTCGAGCTGTACGAGGAGCTGGCCGGCATTGACCCGGTCATTCTCGTTTACGGAGACAGTCTTCACGTAGCCCCCGACTTTCGCCAGCACCGGGACGATGTGGCCATCGACCTGGGCGTTGTCGGTGGACTCGTGCGAGCGACCGTAGTTCCACTTCTGAAACGCCCACACCACCAGCACGAGCGCGAGAACGCCTACGATCGGCAGGATGAATTTCTTCTTGTTCGAGGGGGTATCGGGCTCGGGCTCTGCGTTTCTGCCGTTGCGCGCGACCGTTGTCTCGCGGGTGTCGTTTTCGATTGCGGTGGCCATGACTGTTCCTGTTGTTGCTGATGTCTGATTGAAGGTGTGCGAATCTATCCGGTCGTTTATCTCAAGTTCGTAACGCTGCCAGTCGCGCGAGCGAGCGCGACGCGCGCGAGCTGGTAGAGTGTCTCGGCATCGTTGACGAGCATGCGCGACGAAGTGAGCGCGAGTGATGCATTCACGACGTCGGCGTTGCCTGCCACCCCAGCATTGAATCGATCCCGCGCCTGCGCAAGCTCCTGCTCGGCGAGACGCAGGCGTTCGGTGGCGGCGGCCAGCTGGTCGCCGGCCCCGGCGAGGTCGATGAGCGCGCCACGCACGTCGGCGCGAGCCTGCTGCTCGACGTCGCGCTGCCGAACCTCGGCTTCCTTGACCACAGCCTGCTGCGCCTGCACCCGGGCCTCGCGGCGGAAGCCGTCGAAGATGGGAAGCGAGACCTGAAGTCCCCAGGTGTAGGTCGGCAACAGCTTGGCGCCGTTCTTACCGATGATGCCGTCGTCGGCCACGAGCCCGAGCGAGGGAAGGCGCTCCGCCTTGATCGCGGAGAGTCCCTGCTTCGCGGCGCGAACTCGCTCCTCTTCGGCGACCAGATCGGGCCGGCTGCGCAGCGCCTGTGCGACCAGAGTCGCCTCGTCAGGGAGGGCGGTGCCGCCGGCTGCAGTCGACAGCGAATCGGTCAGAATCAGCTCGGTGCCGACCGGAAGCGCGAGCGAGCGAACGAGGTCGAGGTGGGCGTGGTCGCGGGCGTTGCGCGAAGCGATCAGCGCGGCGCGGGTCGCCGCCAGCTGTGCCCTCGCGCGAGTGACGTCGAGGCCAACGCCGGTTCCCGCCTGAAGCTGTGACTCTGCGATGCGCAGCAGATCGGTGGCCAGAAGAGTGTCGGCCTGACGCGCGTGCAAATCGGCGTCCGCGCGCATCGCCCGCACGTAGGCGTTGGTGGCAACGGTGGCCGCCTGCTCGGCGGTGGCGTCGGCATCGGCGCTGGACGATCGCGCCTGCGCCTGCGCCGAGCGCACGCGGCCAAGCGCGCCGAAGTCGATCAGGTTCTGCTGAATCCGGCCGCGGATGTCGATCGTGTTGACGGGGCCTTCGACCTGTCCCTGCGGATCGAAGAGCGGCGGCACGCCTGGCGAGGACGGGAAGTCGATACCGAGCGTCGAGGTGTTGAAGGTGCGGCCGGCTTCCTGGACGTAGCTGCTGATGTTGGGCAGGAGGTCGGCGCGGCTCTCGCGCACGCGCGCCTGGGCCTCATCGGCGCGGAGTCGTGCGCCCTGGGCGGTGGCGCTCTGTCGAGCAGCCAGCCTGGCCGCGTCGCCGAGCGATAGCGGAATGGTGGAATCGGGGGCGGCAACGGAAAACGGCGCCGGGGTCTGCGCCCCAGCCGCCGCCGCTGACATCAACATTATGATTGCTGCCGACGCGAACACGTGGCGCGCCGGGCCGGAGAGAATCTCAGTCATTTGGAATTGGAATGAACGGAACTGCGTCCAGAGGAGCGCCGTCGGCCTGCGCAGAGGCGGTCTCGGTTGTGGTGAGTGAGTGGAAATAGAAATGCGCCAGCTCCTGAAAAACGTCCTCCTCCTTTTTGTGGCAGAGGAGGGGGACGCCGGTGTGCTGGTCGCTCCAGATCCCGTTCATGACGGTGAGGGCAACGAGCATGCGAGCGGCTGTCATCGGATCGATTTCCCTGAACTCGCCAGTGTCGATGCCTCGGCGGACGATACTGCTGATCAGCCGCAGGCCGCGACTCACGACTTCGTCGGCGTAGAACTGCGCGAGGTCGGGGAACTGGTGGAGCTCGCCGAGCACGAGGCGATAGATAGTGCTGAAGACGGGGGAGCGCACGAACTTCCAGTAGCCGCGCATGGCCGCGCCGAGCTGCTGGGTGGCTGTTCCATTGGAGAGCGCTTTTTCTCCGGATTCGATCGCGGCGACGGCAGTCTGCCGGATCATCTCGCGAAACAGCTCTTCCTTGTTGGGGAAGTAGAGGTAGATGGTGCCCTTGGAGACACCGGCTCGTTCGGCAATGTCCTGGAGCCGGGCCTTGGCGAGGCCCTGTTCACCGAATACCTCGAGCGCGGCTTCGATGATCTGCTGAGGCCGGTGCTGGGGGCGTCTTCGCCATTTCGGTGCTGCTGACTTTGCTTTGGGCATTGCTAAACAGATAATTACTGACCGGTCAGTAATATATTACCACAGCGGCCCCAAGTCAAACTATCGGCGTGTCCTCACCTCGATCGGACTGGCCCTGAGCTCCAGCAGTCTAAGTGGCTAATGCTCAGCCTGCGCCGAAGCTGGCTCCTTGCCGCGGAAGTGCGCGTTGGTGAGCAGAACGATCGAGGTCACCAGCAGGAAGAGCGTCACCGCGCCGAGGATGAATCCGGTGAGCGCGGCACTGAAATCGGTCTTCTTCTTCTGAGCCATCACTTCTCTCCCGCGTCGCTGGAGACCCGCGCCTTGGTCACGGTGTCGTTCTGGCTGATCTTGGGAACCACATCGCTGCCCTCGACCACCTTTCCGAAAACCGTGTGCACGCCGTTCAGGTGCTTGGTGTTCTGCTCGTTGAGCACAATGAAGAACTGGCTTCCGCCGGTGTTCTTGCCGGCGTGCGCCATCGATAGCGCGCCTACTTCGTGCTTGTGCGGGTTGCCCTGGGTCTCGCAGTCGATCTTGTAGCCGGGACCGCCGGTGCCGACCGGGCCCTTGGCGTCGGGCCCGCCCTTGGAGTACGGGTCACCGCCCTGCACGACGAAATCCTTGATCACGCGATGAAATTTCGTCCCATCGTAAAAGCCCGAGTTGGCCAGCTTTTCGAAATTGGCGACGGTCTTCGGCGCGGCTTTCTCATAAAGCTCGGCGCGCATGGTGCCTTTGTTCGTTTCTATCGTTGCAAACTTGGTCATTGATGGCTGTTGAAGGACGGTGGAATCTAATCGAATCCAGGGGGCTGACGTCAGCGCGCGGCGCGGAACTCTGCGGGACGCTGCGGAGACGCCGAGTCCAGCGCGCGGCGCACGCCCTTGGCATCGAAGTCCGTTCCGTACACCGGAGTGCCCGGCTGCTGCTTCCACGATTCGTCGAGCCCCCCGGCGTCGACCGGATCGAAGCCGAGCTCGTCGACGAGTTTCATCACGATCTCCTTGTCGCTTTTGTCGTCGCCGGCCACCGGCAACGCAATACGCCCCGGGCTGCCCTTCGGCTTGCCCTTCTCCAGCAGATGCTTGGCGTAGATGTTGTTGAACGTCTTGATGACCGGTCGGCCCAGCTGCTTCGAGGTCCATCGGCTCTCGGTAGTTCCTGACTCGATCTCCCCGATCCGCCCGTCGCGCTGAGGGTAGTAGTTGCCGGTGTCTACTACGACCAGATCTTCGGGCGCGCCGGCGAAGAGATCCTTCGGCAGCTTCGCGACGTTCTTGAGCGGAATGGTGACGATCACGAGATCTGTTCCCTTTTTGGCGGCCTCCTTCACCGTGACCGGTTTGGCGCCCGTCTCCTTTGCCAGATCAGCGAGCGTCTCCGGACCCCTCGAGTTGGCGACATAGACGTCGTGGCCGAGCGAGCGGTGGCGCCGCGTCAGGGTCCCTCCGATGTGACCGGCGCCGATGATTCCGATTTTCACCGTCTCTCCCTTTTTCGAACAGTGACCGTGCTGGACGGGCAGATCTCGTTGAGCGTGCAAATGTCGCACTTCGGGACACGAGCATCGCAAACCCGCCGTCCGTGGAAGATCAGCACGTGCGCGACCATCGCCCATTCCTCGCGCGGGAACAGCGGCATCAGGTCCGACTCGATCCTGACCGGATCGCTTTGGCGCGACAGGCCGAGCCGCATGCTCAACCTGCCGACGTGGGTATCGACGACGACACCTTCGTTTTTTCCGAAGGCGTTGCCAAGGATCACGTTGGCCGTCTTGCGTCCCACGCCCGGAAGGTTCACCAGGGCGTCCATGTCGTCGGGTACGTTGCCATCGTGGCGCTCGACCAGCGCCTTGCCGAGCCCGATCAGGCTTTTCGCCTTGTTGCGAAAGAACCCGGTGCTCCTGATCATCTCCTCGAGCTCGCTCTGATCGGCGTCGGCGAGGGACGCGGCAGTGGGATAAGTGCGGAACAGCAGCGGCGTCACCATGTTGACCCGCTTGTCGGTGCACTGCGCGCTGAGAATCGTCGCCATCAGCAGCTGGAGCGGAGTCTCGTGATCGAGCTCGCAGTGGGCGTCGGGATGCGCCGCTTTCAGACGCAAAAAGACTTCACGCGAGTGCGACGGCAGCTCGCTCTTCTTCACCCGGCGCACGGTGCGTTTCATCTGCCGAGCCGCTTTCTGGCAAAAGCGATCACGTCTTCGGCGCTCCGCGCATTGAGAATCTGCCCGGCGCCGAGCCAGGCTTTCCGCGCCATGCCGATTCCGAAATGCACGTTGTCGAGTCCGGCGGTGGAGTGCGCGTCGGGGCCGATCTCGATGGTCACGCCCAGCTCTCTCGCCTGACGGCAATACCGCCAATCGAGATCGAGTCGATGGGGGTCGGCGTTCAACTCCACGGCGGCGCCGACGTCGGCCGCCTTCTCCAGCACCGCTTCGACGTCGATCGCGTAGGGCTCCCGCGACAGGAGCAGCCTTCCGGTCGGATGCGCGAGGATGGTGAGATGCGGATCGTCGAGCGCAGTGAGCACGCGCCCGGTCATCGCCTCCCGATCCATGCTGAATCGCGAGTGGATGGAGCCGACCACGAAATCGAGCTGGTCGAGAATCCGAGCGTCGTAATCGAGGCGACCA
>DASXGU010000031.1:0-1890 GCA_036488915.1 Gemmatimonadaceae bacterium
AGTGCCACCCGACGCGACCGGCCGGTCATCAGGCAGATCTTCGTCGGCAGGATGGGAGTCGAGCGCGAGGTGGACACCGATTCAGCCTTCGAGATCACGCTCTACGTGATCCGACGCCGCATCGAGGCGGCGCTGCGCGAGATGCCGCGCGGCGGCGACTGCTACGTCGCCAGCTTCTCGTCGCGCACCGTCGTCTACAAGGGCATGCTGACGCCCGAGCAGCTATCGCTGTTCTACAAGGATCTACACGAGCCAGACATAGCCAGCGCGCTGGCGCTCGTGCATTCGCGCTTCTCGACCAACACTTTTCCATCGTGGCGGCTGGCGCACCCGTATCGTTTTCTCTGCCACAACGGTGAGATCAACACGCTGCGCGGCAATCTCAACTGGATGCGGGTGCGCGAGGGGGCGATGCACTCCTCACGCTTCGGCAACCGGCTGGCCGGCCTGTTCCCCGTGTGCGGGGAGAACCAAAGCGACTCCGCGTCGATCGACAACGTGCTCGAGCTGCTGACTCTGGCGGGGCGTCCGCTGGCTCACTCGATGGCGATGCTGATCCCCGAAGCGTGGGAAGGCCATGCGACGATGTCGCCCGAGCGGCGGGCATTCTATGAATACCACTCGTCGCTGATGGAGGCGTGGGATGGACCAGCGGCGATGGCGTTCACCGATGGTCGACAGGTCGCTGCCGTCCTCGACCGCAACGGACTGCGCCCAGCGCGCTACGTCGTCACCGCCGACGATCTGGTAGTGCTCTCATCCGAAGCCGGCGCGCTTCCCGTCCCCGTCTCCGACATCCGCGCCAAAGGCCGCCTCGAGCCCGGCCGGATGCTGGTGGTCAACACGACCCAGGGCAAAATACTCGACGACGAGGCGATCAAGACCGAGCTGGCGATGGTCCGGCCGTATCGGCGATGGGTCGCCGAGCAGAGAGTGGAGGGAAGCGGCACTTCGCGCCTCCCGCTCACGGCTTCCCTCGTCCCTCGACCCACGCTCCAGCGCGCGTTCGGCTACACCGCCGACGAGCTCAAGATGGTACTGGGTCCAATGGCGCTTGCCGGCGAAGAGCCGGCGGGATCCATGGGCAACGACACGCCGCTCGCGGTTCTATCGCAGCGGCCGCAGCTGCTCTTTTCGTACTTCCGGCAGATGTTCGCGCAGGTCACCAATCCGGCGATCGATCCGATTCGCGAGCAGCTGGTGATGTCGCTGGCGATGAATCTGGGGCCCCAGGGAAATCTTCTCGAGGAGACCCCCGAACACGCCAGACAGATTCGCATCCCGCAGCCGGTACTCGACGAGCGCTCGATCGCCGCGCTCCGCGAAGTCGACGAGCCGACCCTACGGGCGACGACGCTGACGACGCTCTTCTCCGTCGCCGACGGCGCGCCGATGCTGGAGCGCGCGGTCGATCAGCTCTGTGCCGCCGCTACCAGCGCCGTCGCCGACGGTGCCGGAATCCTCATCCTCAGCGATCGCAACATCAGCGTCGACCGTGCTGCGATTCCAGCCCCGCTCGCCCTCGCCGCGGTTCACCATCACCTCATTCGCGAAGGCTTACGCTGGAAGGTCAGCCTCATCTCCGAAACGGGCGAAGCCCGCGAAGTCTCCCATTTCGCTCTCCTGATCGCCTACGGCGCCAGTGCGGTGCATCCCTATCTCGCGCTCGAAACCGTCGGCTCGGAGGCCCATTACGTGAAGGCCGTCGGCAAAGGGCTTCTCAAGATCATGTCCAAGATGGGCATCTCCACTCTCCAGAGCTATTGCGGCGCCCAGCTCTGGGAAGCCGTCGGCCTCAGCAAGTCCCTGGTCGATCGCCACTTCACGGGCACCCCCTCCCGCGTCGGCGGCATCGGCATGGCGCTCATCGCCGATGAGACGCTCCGCCGC
>DASXGU010000098.1:0-4004 GCA_036488915.1 Gemmatimonadaceae bacterium
CGGGCGGTTCCGCCCGGTATACTCAACATCTCGCCGATCTCCGCGTGCGTAAAGCCCTCTATATCATGCAGCACGATTACCGCTCGTGCACGATCCGGGAGCTGTTTCAGCGCCGCCTCGAGCCGCTCCCGCAGCTCTCCACCCTCCGCGGGATCGCGAAAAGGGGACGGAATCGATTCGGAGATTTCCTCCGCATTTCTAACCTTTCGCCTGCGGGCCAGATCGAGCGCCGCGTTCGCGACGATTCGATTCAGCCATGCGCCGAAAGTCTGTGACGGGTCGAAGCGGTCGATCGCCTGATACGCCCGCAGGAACCCTTCCTGCACCGCATCCTCCGCGTCCTCGTGCGTCATGACGATCGATCGGGCGACTATATAGGCGCGCCGCTGATGAAGACGTACGAGCCCCGCGAAGCCCCGTTCGTCCCCCTTCCTGGCGAGACTTACGAGTTCCCGTTCCTCATCAGAAATACGTATGGCGGGGTTCGACTGTTGAGGGGCTGGCAATAGAGGTGGGTAGAGGTCCTGGCCATAAGATATGGCAGGGATGGGCTTACCGGCGTCGCCGAAATTCTGCGTAGACAAAGGGGCGCCGGCGGAGCTAGTGGACTGGTCCCATCGAGCCACGCGCGCGGCCTGTCCTGAACAAAAACAGCAGCGGCAGCCCGAAGATCAACACCAGTCCGCTGTAGAGATAAATCTTCGAGAACGCGAGCATGCTCGATTGCACCGTCACCTGCCGGTCGAGGATCGCCAGCGCCTGCTGCTGCGCGACCATCGGATTGATGCCGCGCGAGACGAGCCCGCGCGCCAGCAGCGACAGACGGCTCAACGTCTCCGGATCGTTCGCGCCGACGTGCTCTACAAGCACCGCCTTCTCCGCCGCCATGAAGCGCGCGAGCAATGTCGCCATCACCGCGATTCCGAGCGAGCCGCCAAGTTGTCGCATGAGATTGAACATACCCGTTCCCTGTGCGAGATCCTTCACCTGGAGGTCGGCCATGGTCGCGTTGGTCAAGGGAACGAAGATCAGTCCGAGGCCCATGCCGCGAAGGATCAGCGGCCAGAACAGATCCTGTGAGCCGCTCGCGGAGGTGAGGTGCGACATCTTCAGCATCGACAGAAAGAAGAGAAACGCTCCTGCCACTACCGTGTACCTGGCGTCCAGACGCATGGCGTTTCTCCCGACCACCGCCATTGTCACTGCTGATGCGATCGCGCCAGGCAGAATGATCTTTCCCGTCTGCCACGCAGTCATCTGCAGCAGCTGCTGCAGAAAAACCGGCAGAATGAAGACCGAGCCATAGAGCGCGAACCCGAGCAGCAATCCCAGACTCACGCCGGCGGTCAACTGTCGGCTCTTGAGAATGCGGAAATTGATGACTGGCTCATCGGTTGTCAGCTCGTGCCAGATCAGCGCGATTCCCGCAACGAGTGCCGTGACTCCGAGCATCGTGACGAGGCGCGAATCCCACCAGTCGTAGCGCTCACCACGCTCGAGCATCCACTGCAGCGAGCCGACGCACAGCGTCAGCAGGACGATTCCGATATAGTCGATCTTGTCGGCGCGTTCCTGGTGAATCGCGTCATGTATGTAAGTGACCGTGAGGATCGCCGCGATGATGCCGAGCGGAACGTTGATATAGAAGATCCAGGGCCAGTTGTAGTTGTCCGTGATCCAGCCGCCGAGCGTGGGCCCGAGCGTCGGGCCGACCATGACGCCGACGCCGAAGATCGCCATTCCGGTTCCGGCCTCTTCAGGAGGAAACGATTCGTACAGCGTGGCCTGCGCCGTCGACAGCAGCGCGCCGCCGCCGATTCCCTGTATCACCCGCCAGAAAATCAGCCCGAGCAGCGAGGACGATGAGCCACAGAAAAACGAGGCGACTGTGAAGAGAAGAATCGAACCGGTGAAATAGCGCCTTCGGCCGAAGTACGCCGACAGCCAGCCGGACATCGGGATGACGATGACGTTGGCGATGATGTACGCGGTCGATACCCACGCGATTTCATCGAGCGTCGCGCCGAGGTTCCCCATCATATGTGGGATGGCGACGTTGACGATCGAAGTGTCGATCAGCTCGAGCATCGCCGCCATCGTTACCGTGGCGGCGATGATGTACTTGTGTGCGTAGCGGTCTTCGGCGGATGAAGAAATCCCCGACGACCGCAATACCGCCGTGCTCACCGTTTCGAGGTGTCGATGTGGACGTTAGCCGAAAGACCCGGTCGCAAAGTATAGCCTGGACATGGTTTGGTGACGGCGATCCGCACCGGGACGCGCTGCACGACTTTGGTAAAATTTCCCGTGGCGTTGTCGGGTGGCAGGAGCGCGAACTTCGCTCCCGTGGCGCCACTGACGCTCGCAACCATTCCCTGACCGACGCACTTGTTGTATGCATCGATCTCGAACTCGACCGGCTGGCCGGGACGAATCGTCGCGAGTTGAGTCTCCTTGAAATTTCCTGTAATCCAGACGCCAGTGTCGGCCACGATGCTGAGCAAAGGCTGACCGGGCGACACGAGCTGTCCGACTTCGACCTGCTTCCTCGAAACCTCACCAGACGTCGGCGCGGTTATGTGCGTGTAGTCGAGCTGGAGCTGAGCGTTCTCGGCTGCAGCGCGTGATGCGAGGGTGCGCGCGTTAGCGACGCGCACGCCTGCTTCCGCCGTGTTCACACTTCCACCCGCCGCGGCAGCCTGTCGCTCGGCGGCGAGAAGATTCGCGTGGGCGACATCCGCGGCCGCCTGCGCCGCATCGAGCTGCTGCCTGGAGATGATCTGCTTTGTGACGAGCTCCTTCGCACGAGCAAGATCGGCGTCAGCCTTGTTGGCGTTAGCGCGTGCGGCGCCGATCTGAGCATCGAGGGTGGCACGCTGCCCGACGGCGCTCTGAACCTGCGCCTCTGCCTGTCCGGAGAATCCACCGCCGCCACCCGTCGCTTCGGCCGCCGCGAGATCGGCCTGCGCCTGGGCGGCCTGGGGGCTTTCGGCCGCACCGATCGCCGCCCGCTCGGCCTTGGCCTGATCGAGCGCCCGGCGGGTGCGGGCGGCGCGGCCCTGCGCCTCCTCGACCCGCTGGGCGGCGGCGCGGCGCTGGGCGGCCGCGGCGGCGGCCTGCGCGGCGGCCTTGGCCTCGAGCGAGCTCAGGTTGCGGTTCAGGGCCCCTAGCCTCGAGGCGTTGCTCGAGCGGTCGCCGAGGGCGCGGATGCGCTCGCGCAGGAGGGCGTCCTGGAGCGCGGCGACCTGGTTGCGCTGGGCGAGCACGGCGCTGGTGAGGCGCTGGTCGCGCTGCTCGAGCTGGCCCAGGGCGTCGGCCTGGCGGGCCACCTCGGCGCGGGCGCGGCGGGTGGCGTTGACGATCTGGGCGTCGTGGTGCCCCATCGTGTGCAGGAAGGACAGGCGCTCGAGGAGGTCGGAGAAGCCGTGGGCCTCGAGGACGACGCTCATGAGGTTCGGGGTGGTGCCCTCGTAGTTGGCCACCAGGTTGGCGGCCAGCGACTTGGCCGCGACCCGGAGCAGGTTCTCGAGGTCGAGCAGGTGCTTGCGCGCCTGCAGGAGCTGGGTCTGGACGGAGGCGAGCTGGGCCTCGCGCCGGGACAAGTCGGCCTGGAGCGCGGAGAGGCGGGCCTGGGCGGCGTTGATCCCGCCCGTGGTCTGCCGGATCTTGGCCGAGTCGGCGCCGATGGCCGACTGCAGCGAGGCCTTGGCCGACTGCGCGGACTGGATCTGGTCCTGGAGGCTGGCGGCGCCACTGGGGGTCGAGCCCGAGACCAGGAGCGCGACGGTGGCGCCCACGGCGCCGGTCACGCCGGCGGCGCGGAGGACCCAGGGGTGGCGGTGGGGAAAAGGCATCTGAGAAGGGCTCGGCCGGCCGGTGCGCGCGCACGGGCACGCAGACGGTCCGCTCCCGCGTGAGCGTCCCGTCGCGGTCTGTGAGCCAGCCTCCGGCGGCAACGAGGAGAAAAGCTGGCGGCACCCTAACAAGCCCCGGCGCCGTCGGCG
>DASXGU010000120.1:0-23216 GCA_036488915.1 Gemmatimonadaceae bacterium
TTCGGAAGACGTGGTGAACGAGCGTCGGGGCGAGCAGGAAAAGCACGAGACCCGCCAGTGCCCCGGCTGCGGTCTGAGTACACGTGGACGCAAGAACGACTTCCCTGACTCGCGCGCCACCCCGCACAGTGCCGTCGGCGACAAAACGCACCGTGGCTCGGCCAAGGCCGAAGTCGAACATTCCCGATCCTTCGGCAACCGCCCACGCGAGAGCGAGTAAGCCGAAGCGGGCCGGCCCCAGCGCTCTTACCGTCACCGGCACCAGAAAAATCGCGGCCACGGCGGGAATGGCGAGCGAGGAGAAGTAGAGAACGCTATTCCTCGCGACGCGTCGGGAGGTAGGCGCCGCCGGCGAAGGCGAAGCAACAGTTGTCGAATTCCGCTCGGGCGGCAGATGCGTCATCGTTCTCGGTACATGAATTCGGTAATCGACAAAATTAGCGAAAGCGCACCTTGACGCTGGGTACTCCGTGGTGATCTTGCGTCGGATGCCGCTGACAAGACTTTTCCGGATCGGCCGTGCACGGATGGCGGCCACGATCTTCCTTTCGCTCGCGCTCGCGGAAAATACTTCCGCACAGCAGTCCCACCTCACGATGCTCGATTTTTCGGCGGGCAGCGAGATGGAAGACTACCTGCGAGTGATGCAGATAGCGGGAAAGGTACCACTCTACCCATGGTCGATCCGGGCATTCTCGCGCCGGGAGATTGCGCGACTGGCCTCTGCCGACTCGACCGGCCCCTGGAAGCTGCGCGATCGCTTTCGCGCTTCGTCGCTCACCGCCGGGCCGCTGCGGCTTGGCGCCATCTACAATTCGGCGTTTCCATACGGCGCGAATGACGGCCCGGTGTGGGCGGGTCGCGGTGCCACGACTGTCGTGAGCGGTGGGGTTGCGTCGGCACTGGGGCCAATCTCGATTGCCATCGACCCGCTGGCGTTTCGCGCCGGCAACAGCGCCTTCGACCTGTTGCCCAATGGATTGACGGGCCCGCAGGCGTACAATCACGGGGGGCCGCTCGCGTTATACGTCGATTACCCACAGCGCTTCGGGAATGCCCCGTATGCCCGGGTGGACCCCGGTAATTCCTCTGCTCGATTCGATTCGAAGTTCGTAACGCTTGGTGTTTCAACCGCCAACGAGTGGATGGGTCCGGCCACCGAGTACCCGTTTTTGCTCGGCAACAACGCTCCGGGATTCCCCCACATCCTGCTGGGAACAGGGGAGCCGCTCAATATCTGGGTCGGCCACATCCACGTCAGGCTGGCCTGGGGCAAACTGTACCAGTCGCCGTATTCCCCCGCCACCGGTCCCACACATTTTTCCTTCGACACCACCAAAGGCGCGGTCATCAACGACGGTACGATCCGGCTTACGACGTCGGGCGAAATGGTTTTCATACCGCGAGGGATCCCGGGTCTCGAGGTCGGTGCCGCCAGGTTCTTTCACGTTCCGAACACTGTTGACGAGCCCAACGCTGCTTTCTGGAAGAAGCCGTTTCGGGTGCTGTTCCTGAAAAACGAGCAGGCTCAGGGTGACATCGGAGGATTCGACAACCAGCTTGCAGCCGCTTTTTTCCGGTGGGTTTTTCCACACTCCGGTCTGGAGATATTCGGAGAGAGGGGGTTCGAGGACCAGCTCTACGATATCCGAGACTTGTTCCTCAATCTCGATCACGAACGGGAGTACATGCTCGGTTTTCAGAAGGTGGTGAAACAGTCGCCCGGCAGGCTGGATGTGCTGAGATTCGAGCTGGTGAACTACCAGGAACCGGGTCTGGCGCGGGATCGGTATGAAGGAGGCATCTATTACCACTCGACTCTCTGGCAAGGCCACACCAACCGCGGTCAGCTTCTTGGGGCGAGCCCGGGCGTCGGCTGGGCCGCCGCCTCAACGCTGGCGTGGACCCGGTATTCCACGAGCGATAGGACTACCGCCACATTCCGCCGGATAGTCCGCGACCAGCGCGGTGATTTTCAGACCACGGGCGTTATCGACCCCCACAGCTCCGATGTCATCATCGCAGCCGGGCTCGAGAGAATGCACTCCGGGAGGTGGGCCGACGTCGGGGGCGTCCTTCAGGTGATGCGGGACTTCAATCGGAACTTCACCAGCGATGTCTCGAACATCAATCTGCAATTAATGACGAGACTCCACCCCTGGTGAGCTAGCGCGCCGGCGCGAAGCTGAAGCCGATGGTGGTGTTGTGGATGTCGAGGCGCCGATCCAGCGGGCAGCCGCCCGCATTCTGAAAGAAGGCGTTCATTCGATTCTGGAACGTGAGGTCCATCGTAAACGTCCCGGCGGACGCGGTCCGGGCGCCGCGTAGACCGCCGTAGATGCTGACGTCCTGGTTGCAGTAGGCAGCGTAGGCGGGAAAACCGAAGTTGTCGTGGGCATCTTCGTTCCAGCGGATGCGCCCGGCAAAGGTACCCAGCCTCCACGACGGTCTCAGATAATCGGCACCCACGAACTGGCTCTGGGCGCCCGGACCGATCGAGGCGCCCAACATCTCGCCGCGGTTGGTGTAGCCCTGAATGACTCGCGCGCTGGTGTACCACGACGGGACCGGCTGATCGCGGAATGTAGCACTCTGCTCGAGCTGAGTGATCTCTCCCTGTAGCCTGAAGCTGCCGCTGCGCCAGTCGCCGCCTGACCACTGAGTGCCGACTGTATAGCCCTGACTGTGATTTGGGGCGATCAGCAAATCCCTCAGACTTGGATTCAGCTCGAGGCGCCCCCACTCGACGTACACCTCGACGCCATCGGCAGGAAATAGCCAGCGACCAAACAGTGTGAACAGCTGATCTTTCTTTACGCTCGATTGTGCAGTGCCGCTCGTTCGTGAGAACACATCGAACCAGCGCCAAAAAACCGGACCCCAGCCGTCGGCGGTCGCGTACACCGAGCGGGCGAATCCGAAGCTGAGATTCGGATCCCACCCCGTCTGCAACGTCGCCCCGAAAGACGCGAGGGACCGAACATTGTTGGTCGAAACCGTATCGAAGTACGCTGACTCGGCGAGCCCGCCGGCAAGCCACCGCAGCTCGACGGCGCCCAGCCGGGTGTGGAGGGGGCGAGCCGTCCGGGCGAATAGATGCGGAAAACCCGGCGCGTTGTTGCTCAATACCATCGCGTTGCGGACTCCCGGGCCCCACCATTCGTTCTCGTTCGAGAAGCCGAAGGCAAATCGGTCACCGGAAAACATCGCGGTCGTCTCGCCGGGATCGAGCCTGCCTATCGGCCTATTGCCGAAGCGCATCGGCTGATCGATGGTGTATCTGCCGACGTAAAACGGGAGGTCGTATTGACTGCGGCCGGGCGGCAAATCGGGCGCAAAGAAATCGTGACGAAGGAGCCAGTCGCTGTTCGTCGATAGAATCACTTCCGGCGCTATGATGATTCGCACGCGCGGTCGCTCGAGCCTTACTCCGATCAATGTGCGGGTGCTCAAACCGCGGCCCGCCCACATGGCACCGTAGTTTTGAGAGAACGGCAGCTGAGTGTTTATGACGGCGAGAAACTCTGGGCGGATGGGGGTGGCCACCCATTCGCCCGTCAGTCCGGCATTCGAGGGCGTCAGGGACGAAGCCGATCGCAGCAGCAGCGAGGGATCGGTCTCGACGCCGCGGCCAAGCTCCCTGGTGCGCATGCGGTCCTCGGATTCGCTGGTGACGAGAACCAGCCCTTGTCTCGCAACTTTAGTGGAATCACCGATTACCGATCGCGTGGTCTGCTTGCTCGAGTCGACCGTGGCTGGTCGTTGTTGGGCGACCGCAACCCGCCCGCTCACGATCAGCGGGATGCCGACGACGATGGTCGAAATGCGGGCACGGAGCGAGCGAGAGCCGCTCATTCAGCGCGACGCCGATGCGGCGCTTACCAGGCCGAGCAGCCGCGGCCGGCAGCGCCGGCGATATTCCTCTTCCATGAGAGAGAACATTATAGCTGTGGCGTACTGTCCGTCGAACACGTAATGATCTCGAAGAACCCCGTCCTTCGACCACCCGAGATATTTGCGCCACCGCAACATGGCCTCGTTGGTCGCGAGAACGTCTCCGTGGAGCTTGTGCATTTTCAGCGCGTCGTAGGCGTAGTCGCAAACAAGTAGCTCGGACTCGTATGCAACCGCGGTCCCGCTGACTGCTTCGGCCTCGCCGATGAGGAATCGTCCCATCACCGCGTGACGGTGGCGATGGCTGATATCGTGGAGCGCGATCATCCCCACCGGCTGGCCCCGGTACGAGATCATAAAGTTCTGATCGCCTTCCCGCTCTCGCGTTTCAATCCAGGCCTGCTGCTCCTCAACGGTGGACGCACCCCGATTGAGGAGCCTCGCCCGGTCGCTTTGCCGCCAGCGCAGAGTCACCTCTGCGTGGGCTGGGGTTAGCGGGGAGAGCTCGGCAAATTTTCCCGCCAGTACGGGCGTGCTCAGGGGTCCAGCCTTCTGACTTTCTTGAAGCGATCCGAGCGCTGTTCCGACTGCTCCACGATGTTGAACCGCATCGGAATCTTGAACTTCGCCATTCGCTCGACGCAAAACCTGCGGAGACGCTTTGTGAGCTCGGCCGGATCTTCCGGCTCCGCCAGCGACACCCGGCAGTGCACCACCTGACCGAAAATCGGGTGGGGCGCGGCGTATGCGGTCGCTTCGTGCACGTTGTCCGCTTCCAGCAGTATGCTCTCGACTTCGCTGGGGAACACCTTCTGCCCGCCGACGTTGATGAATTCTGATTTGCGGCCGAGGATGCGCACGAAATCGCCGCGCACTTCGACGTGGTCTCCCGTGCACATCCATCCTTCCCCGTCGAAGGGATCGGGGGCATTCAGGTAGCCGATCATGCTCGACTCGGAGCGAACCCACAGGATCTGATCGATGATCTTGACCTCGAATCCATCGCCGCCGATTCTCACCCAGACTGAATCGTCGTCCTTGGATTTGGAGCGCAACACCCCGAGCTCGGAGAGGCCGTATGTCTGCTTCAGCCTGGCGCGTGGGAACACCGAGCGGATGCGCTGCAAGGTTGCCTCGGGCATGACCTCGGTCCCGTACGTAATGAGCTTCACCGACGAAAGGTCGAAGTCCTTGTAGCTGCCCGATGCGATCAGCAGGTTCAGAAACGTCGGTGTGGTCGGCAACAGGTCCGCGCGCGATTGCTGGATTGCGCGGCATACCGCTTCCGCCGAACGATCGGGCACGCACACGGCGACACCTCCGTAAGCGAACGCCGAGAGATAGGTGTTGAACCCTCCGAAATGATCCATCATCAGAAACAGCACCGTGCGCCAGCCCGGCCGCTCCGTCGCGAATTTCTGCATCACTCGCTCGCAGTCATGCAGAATGCCCTTGGGCTTGCCCGTGGAACCGGAAGTGAAAACGATCAGCCCGGGACGACCTCTGGCGGAAAGTTTTTCCACGATGGCATTCGGCTCGGACGGCTGCTCCAGCTCGACTATCGAGAAAGCATCCCGCTCGTCGACGTCGATGACCCAGCGCACACCGGCGATCTGCATCAGGCCATTCCGTTCCTGCTCGATCACCCGTGTAAACGGTACGGCGACGGAACGGGTACGCATCAACGCAAAGAAAAGCGCGCAGGTCTGGGGCGAGTAGTCTCCAATTACCGCGCACACCGCTCCCTGACCGATGCCGTGCTCGCCGAGACGTGCCACCCATTCGTCGATCAGAGCCGCAAAGTCGGCGTAGCTGACGGTTCGATCCATCCAGAAGATCGCGGGTGCATTGCCTCGAGGCCTCATGGATGTGAGGACTTGCTCGATCACGGTCAACGGTTCTGATGCTGTCAATTCCACGGTAGGTTTCTCAGGCCGGGCTTTCGCTTGCTGCCGCCGCCACGCCACTGCTGTTCCACCACTCGGCCGCCTCGCCGGCAGTCCAGCGGCGGCCGTGTCCGGGAAACAACACTGTGTCGGGTTGAGCGGCGCTCAAAAAGCGGCTGACCGATTCTTCAATTTGTGGCCGACTGGCACCCGGAAAATCCGTTCGCCCGACGTGCTCGAAGGTAAGTGTGTCACCCGTGAATGCAGCCCGGCCAATGGTGTACACAACGCTTCCCGGCGTGTGACCTGGAGTGTGGATCGCGCCAAAGCGCAGGGCGCCGAGGCCGGCCTCAGGCTGCTCGGCGAAAGCCTTGACCGGCCGAGGAACCTCCATTTGGCGGCCGGTGAAGCTCAGGGCGTAGAGCGGCGCCTGCCGGATCAACCGGGTATCGCCGGCATGAACCTGAGCCTCCAGTTTGTAGGCATCGCATACGACGGAAACGGCGCCGACGTGATCGTGATGACCGTGTGTCAGCAGGATCGCGCGCAGCGTTCCCTTGCGCTCGCCGAGCGCGGCGAGAATGGCATCGGCATTGTCTCCGGGATCGACCACGGCCATATCCCCGGATGCTTCGTCGGCTACGATGTAGCAGTTCTCCTTGAGCACGCCGGTCACGATCCGAACGACTTCGATCCCATCGATCATTTCTGTCTTGTGCACGGAATCAGCTCACCAGACCCATGTGAATGACCTGGCCGGTTATAACCCGGCTTTCCGGCGCGGCGAGAAACTCGATCACGTTGCAGATCTCCCCGATCGTGAGAACGCGCTTCACCACCAGCCGCTCCAGCGCGCGCTTGGTCACTTCTTCTCCGAGCGCCGAGAACTGCTCGCTGGGAAACATCGAAGGAGCGATGACGTTGCAAGTCACCCCCGCCGGCGCGACTTCCTTTGCCAGCACCTTGGTCAACTCGACGATCGCGGCTTTCGACGCCGCGTACGCAGCCGTTCCTTCTTCGTGGATCGCTGCTGCCATCGACGACATGGTGACGATGCGTCCCGACCTCTGGGCGACCATCGCCTTGGCGACCTCGCGACAGACGAAGAATGTCCCGTTGACGTTCGTCCGAAATATCGACTCGAGAAGGTCCCCAGGGGTCATCGTCATCAGGACCGCCGCGGGAGCGAGACCCGCGTTGCAAACCAGCAGGTCGATGCCGCCGTACTTCTTCCTGACTCCGCGAACCCAGACTCTGACCTCATCCTCGTCAGCGATGTCGAGGGTAGCGTGGGTGTAGGCGTCTGACTCGAGCTCGCTTGCACCGCGACTGCAACCGGCGACGTAGTAGCCCTTCTCCAGAAAGTAAGAAGCTATTCCCCGACCGATACCGCGCGTGCTGCCCGTCACCATCAGCACGGGTCGGTCAGCCATTGCGCTCCGAATCGCCCAGCAGGTGCGAGATGTAACGGGCCAGTGAGCCGGCCGAGAGATAAGACTCCCCGGCGTTGAACTCGTGGATGTCGGCAAGCACGAGGTAGTGGTCCTTGCCCGTATCCCGCTGCAGACGGTCCTCGACCTCCGTCACGAACGTCACGAAGCCAATGGAGTCGAGCGCCGAACCCGTCCCGAGTAGCACAGTGCCGTCATCGACCCTGACTGCATCGGGGATGATGCCTGATTCGTGGAGCCCGTCCAGCGAATCCTGAATGAGCTGAAGCGCCTGGTCGTTCGTTACCACCACTCTTCTCCCGATTTGATGCGTCGCTTTTGTAGCCAGGCGCGAGGCCCGGATTCTGCCCTGTTGATTCAACGGCGCAATATACCGCAATGCCCGCACGAACAGAAACGCGGATTGATATGCCCCTGCCGGGCTTCTAATTTGTACGATCGCGATCGTAGCGGCTTAACTCACATAGACTTGCAAGAAAATCACGATAAGGGCGGTGGCGTCGGCATCGTCGGCGTTGGCCGTTATGTGCCCGCGAAGTTGGTCAGCAACACCGAAATCGAGGAGTGGACGAAGCTCCCGCCGGGGACGATCGAGGCCAAGACTGGCGTCGGCGCCCGATACATCGCGGAAGAAGGCGAGACGGCGTCAGGCATGTCGGCTACCGCTGCCCGCGAAGCAATCGAGATGGCGGGCATCGACCCGGACGATCTCGGACTGGTGGTGTGCTGCTCTTTTACGGGCGACTACGTCTATCCGCCGATGTCCTGCCGAATTCAGGGACTCATCGGCGCGCGCAATGCTGGATCTTTCGATCTGATGGCGAACTGTACGGGCTTCCAGGTGGGTCTCGATGTGATGGCGAATCGCATGATGGCCGACCCGGGCATCAAGTTTGGCCTGGTGGTGGGCACCGCACTCCAGTCCCGATTCATCAACTGGTCCGACCCCAATTCCGCCATCTACTTCGGTGACGGCTCGGGTGCTGCGGTGATGGGCCGCGTCCCGGCAGGGTATGGGCTGGTTTCGACGGAAATTTTCACCAATCCTTCCGTGTTCGAGTCGGTGAGACTTCGCGGCGGCGGTTCCAGTCATCCGTTACGGGCGGAGAACATCGACGAGGGCATGCAGTACTACGAGATGGACGGCCTAGAAGTCTGGAAACAGGTCGTGCGCTTTCAGCCGAAGGTGATTCGCAAGGCGCTCGAGAAAATCGGCAAGACCACTGACGATGTCGATTTCTTCATCTTCCACCAGGCAAACCTGCGGCTGATCGAGTTTCTGATGGGAAAAATGAAGCAGCCGATGAGCAAGACCCTCACCAACGTCGCCACCATCGGCAACACCGCCGACGCATCGCTGGCGATCGCGCTCTGCGACGCCGTGCGCGAAGGCAGGCTCGGGCGCGAGGCCCTCGTCGTCATCTCCGGAGTCGGCGCGGGTTTCACTTTCGGCGCCTCGGTACTCCGATGGTACTGACTTGAGCGACGTAACCCCTTCCGTGCTGCCGTTCGAGGCGATCGAGGTTGGCTATAGCGCCAGCCTCCAGCACTCTTTGACGGCCGAGGATGTCCAACGCTTCGCCGCGCTCACGGGTGATGTCAATCCGCTGCACGTCGATCCCGAGTACGCCAGGAAGACGGCCTTTGGCAAACCGGTTGTGCACGGAATGCTGTCGGCGTCTTTCATCTCTACCTTGATCGGCATGCTACTCCCGGGGCCAGGCGCTCTCTGGGCCTCGCAGACGCTGGAGTTCCAGGGTCCTGGCTTCGTCGGCGACACCCTTACCATTGAAGGCGTAGTGAAGCAGAAAGCGGTAGTCGCGCGCCTGCTCGTTCTCGACATCGCCGTAAGAAATCAGCACGGTCAGGTTCTGGTCTCCGGTCAGGCCAAGGTCCGGATGCTCGAACCACCCAAGGAGAGGCAAATGGCAACTGAGGGCGCACAGACCATACTCGTCACCGGTGCGAGCGGCGGAATTGGCAATGCCGTTGCCCGCTCACTCGGCGCGGCGGGAAACAGCGTCATCCTCAATTACAATCGGGACAAGGATTCGACGACGGAAGCGATCAGGGAGATCGAAGCGGCCGGCGGGCGTGGCATCGCTGTGCGGGCCGACGTCGCCAATGAAAAAGAAGTCACCAGAATGTTGTCCGAGGCGCGCGAAGCGATGGGAGACATCCAGGGCCTGGTCCATTGTGCGGGAGCGTCGAACGTGCCGATTCCGTTCGATTCCCTCGACTGGGGCGAAGTTCAGGGTCAGCTCGATGTGCACGTCAAAGGCGCCTTCAACTGCGTGAAAGCCGTTGTTCCGGCGATGGTCTCCGCCAAGACGGGAGCAATCGTCTTCATCAGCTCGATCGTCGCCGACGGCGCTCCGCCCACCCAGCAGCTCCGATACACCGTCGCCAAGGCGGCGCTCTCCGCTCTTGGCCGGTCTCTCGCATCGGAGCTGGGTCCCCGCGGAATTCGGGTGAACATGGTGTCGCCGGGGATGACCCAGACGCCGATGCTCGCGAACTACCCGGACAAGGCCAAGATGGTGACGAAGATGCAGACACCCCTCCGCCAGCTCGCCGAGGCGTCGGACGTCGCCAACGCAGTCGGCTTTCTCCTCAGCCCCGCTTCGCGGCACATCACGGGTGAGACCATCCGCGTGTGCGGCGGGATCACGATGGATTGAGGAGATGAGTCCACAGTCGCTCGCGCACGAGAACCTCGATGTGGTCGTCGACATCATCGGGCGCCAGAATCCCCTCCAGAAAAAGCGGATCCGCGCTTTCCTGAGCACGCGCGACGACACCTACTGGGATTTCGCCGAGGCGCTGAGCGCCACCCTGGTGTCCCGGTTGATGGCAACGGCCGCGGACGCGGAGGCCACAGCCCTCGCCTACAACCGGATGTGCATGGATTTCGTGAAGGAGCAGATCCGCTTCAAGAAGACCGGATCCTATCTCATTCAGGACGCCAGTGTCGCCAACGAGCAGGTGTATAGCCGGCCCGAGGTGATGCGCAACTACATGGTGAGCCTGCTGCTCACCTACATGTTCTGGCCCAACCAGTACGCGATGCTCCAGTTCCTCGACGATTACTGGCAGTCGCGACCGGTGCGCCGCTACCTCGACATCGCGCCTGGTCACGGCCTGTTCACCGTCAAAGCCGTGCAGCGCTGGCCGGACCTTGACGCGACGGTCATCGACATCAGCGAAACCTCTCTGCGGGTGGCGCGAGAGATCCTCGAGGCATTCGAGATCGACACGTCGAAGATAGAATTCGTCCACGGTGATTTTCTGAAGACCGAACTTCCCGGTGGCGGCTTCGATTTCATCACCATGGGTGAGGTGCTTGAGCACGTCAACGATGCGCCCGAGTTTCTCGTCCGCGCGCGCGAGCTTCTCAACCCCGGCGGCGCGCTTTACATGACCACTTGCGCGAACTGTCCAGCCGTCGACCACGTATACCACTTCCACACGGTGCGCGAAATCCGGGATCTGATCGGAGGCGCGGGACTGCAAATTGTCGACGAAGTGGCGCTGCCCGCCGAACCCTTTCCCGAGGACCGCTGGGAAGCGGAGCTCGTGACGATCAACTACGCGGCGATTTTGAAGAGAGCCTGATGGGAGTCACTGCAGACCTAGAAGACCCGGTAACGACAGCTTCGGCGCGGCTGGCAAAGGAGTCCACCTATTCGGCGTACGCCGCGGCCTCCAACGCGCTCGACCAGGAGCCGGCGCCAGGACGCAAGGCGCTGAAGATCGGGGTGCTCAGAAACTTCACCTTCGAGCCCGTTCTGCCAGTGCTCCGCGGTGAGACGGCCACCGCCGGGTTGCATCCTCTGGTGCACATCGGGGACTTCGACGCCATTGCCGCCGATGCGCTCGACCCGAACAGTCCGCTCGCCCGGTTCGGCGCCGACATCTTCGTGCTCGCCGTCTGGCTCGAGCCGCTCGCTCCCCTGCTCGTCAATCGTTTCGCGTCCCTGTCGCCCGACCAGATCGCGGCCGAAACCGCTCGCGTCGTCGATTTCCTCCGCAACGTTGTCGCCGGAATTCGGCAGTACTCCGCGTCCCCTGTTCTCATCAACAACTTTCCACTGCCGACGCGTCGGGCGCTCGGGATTCTCGACGCCCAGATCGCCGAGTCGCAGACGGGCGCGGTCCTCGAGCTCAACGCACAGATAAGAAAGCTCCGCGATTCGTTTCCGAACGTTTTCGTGGTCGATTACATGACGCTGTTCGCGCGGCTTGGCGCGGACGCGATCGACGAGCGCAGCTGGCGATCGAGCCGGTCGCCCATCGGACGACGCGCGGTCGTCGCGGCTGGCCAGGAGTACGGCAAGTACATCCGCGCGCTCGCTGGACGTTCGCGGAAATGCATCGTCCTCGACTGCGACAACACACTCTGGGGTGGCATCATCGGCGAGGATGGAATGGCCGGCATCCAGCTCGGCGAGACGCCGGCCGGATCGTCGTACGCTGCATTCCAGCAGGAGCTGTTGGGTCTCTACGATCGGGGTATCCTCCTCGCCCTTTGCAGCAAGAACAACGAGGCCGACGTTCTCGAGGTTTTCGCGAAGCACCCCGGCATGGTGCTCAGGGACGAGCACGTCGTCGCCCGCAGAGTCAACTGGGAAGACAAGGCGACCAATCTCGAAGCCATCGCCACGGAGCTCAACATCGGACTCGACAGCCTCGTCTTCGTCGACGACTCGCCGTTCGAGTGCAATCTGGTGCGCGAGCGTTTGCCCCAGGTCGAGGTGATCCAGCTCATCGGAGACCCGGCGACCTACGCGACCCAGATCGAGGCGCGGGGACTCTTCGACAGCCTGGTCGCGTCCAGGGAAGACAAGGTCAGGACGGCGCTCTACAAGGCGGATGCGCAACGCCGCGAGCTGCAAAGCGGGTCGGGATCGCTGGAAGATTATCTCAAGGGTCTCCACATGGTGGCCGAAGTCGGCCGGCCCAACGAGGCCACCATCCAGCGCGTCGCCCAGCTGACCCAGAAGACCAATCAGTTCAATCTCACCACCCGCCGCTACACCGAGGACGACATCCGGCGCTTGGAGGAGAGCGGCTCGGCCGAGGTCCTCTATCTGCGCCTACGCGACAAGGTCGCCGACCTCGGCATCATCGGCGTGGCCATCACCCGCTACGAGGGCACCGTCGCCGAGATCGACACCCTGCTTCTCAGCTGCCGCGCGCTCGGTCGCGGCGCCGAGCAGGCGCTGGTCGGCGAGATCCTCCGTGACGCTCGCTCGCGCGGCGCCACGGAGATCAGAGCCAGCTACATTCCCACAGCCAAGAACGCGCAGGTCCGGGAGTTCTACGATCAGCTCGGATTTTCGCTCGTCGAGTCCAGCGATGGTGTGCGCCGGTACCATGCGTCGCCGTCCCACCTCGATGTGCGCGCACTCTTCATCGACATTCAACGCCAGAAATCCAGCAAATGAGCGCCGCGGAGCACAAACTGAAGCAGGTGATGGGCGATGTGTTTGCCGTCACTCCCGACTCGATCGATGATTCCGCGTCAGTGGACACGGTGGAGAAGTGGGACTCCCTGAACCACCTGACCCTCGTCCTCGCGCTCGAGGAGGCGTTCAATGTCAGCTTCACCGAAGAGCAGATCGTCGAGATGCTGAACTATCCCCTGCTCAAGGCGGTGCTGGAGGAGAATGGCGTCAGCTTCGACTGACACCGTTCTCACATCGGGTGCTTGCGCTCCACCCAGTAGTAGAGCAAGCCGAGCGCGCCAAGTCCGGTGGCAACGACCACGAGCATCGCGGCTGGAAACGCGTAGGCTGCCAGCGCCAGGGCGAGCAGGCCGACATTGAGCGCCGCCACGCTGCCGGTAACCCGCGCGTGGGAGCTTCCACCGTGAACCAGACGCTGATAGGCGTGGCTCCGGTGCGCCGAATACCATTTCTCGCCGCGGGAAATGCGACGGATCAGTGTAACAGTTGAGTCCACGAGGAAAACACCGAGCAGCAGCGCCCACACGATCAGCGGCACACTGTGGCGCGCCTCGGATGTGACGGCCAGCGCTCCGAAAATGAAACCCAGAAAACCGCTACCCACATCTCCCATGAAGATCTTCGCCGGCGGCCAGTTCCAGACCAGGAAGCCAGCCGCCGCCGCGGCGGTGACGAGTGCGATGGCGGACAAAGTCGCGTCGCCCGCCAGATAAAGCAGCAGTCCGCCGCTTAGCCCGACGGTGATCGCATTAACTCCGGCGATGCCGTCGATGCCGTCCATGAAGTTGTAGAGATTGATCAGCCAGACGATGGTCAGGACGGCGACAATCGAGCCGACGATGCCCAAATGGGCCGAGCCGGCGCCGACGCGAAGGTCCCGCATCCCATCGATGGCCGTAACGACAATGATCGCCGCCGCGAAATGCACCAGCGCACGCCAGCCGGCCCCGACGTGCCGATGGTCGTCGAGCCAGCCGATGCCCGCGATCATCGCGCCGGCCACCAGCATCGAACCCCCGATCCTGCCCGGAATGATACCGGCTATCAATGTCACGATAATGAATCCCAGCGTCACCGCGGCCAAAGCGATGCCACCGCCGCGCGGCGTCGCGTTCACATGCGAGCTGCGCTCGTTGGGCTGGTCGAGGATAGATCGGGAGAGTGTGTACCGCCGTGCCCATCCGGTGCCGATCCAGCTGGCAATCGCTGAAACCGCCAGCGCGGCGAGGAGAGCCGACACCGACACTGCCGTCAGCGGCGAAGCCGTTGCGTCAACCGACTCTCGAGGTGGCCAAAGCGCCCACTTCGTAGTACTGCCTGTACCACTCGACGAACCTGGCGATTCCAGCGGCTATTGGGGTCGAGGGCCGGAATCCTACGTCCCGCTCGAGGTCGTCGACGTCGGCGTAGGTCGCGCGCACGTCACCCGGCTGCATTGGCAGAAACCGTTTCTCCGCCTTACGACCGATGACTTCTTCCAGGGTTGAAATGATGTCGAGCAGCGCCACCGGACTGTTGTTGCCGATGTTGTAGACGCGATAGGGCGCGGAGCCGGTGGCCGGGTTCGGCGCGCTCGAGTCCCAGTTGGGATCGGGCGCCGCCGGACGGTCGATGACCCTCACCACTCCCTCGACGATGTCGTCGATGTAAGTCAGATCCCGGCTCATGTCGCCGTTGTTGAACACGTCGATGGGCGAGCCGGCGAGGATGGCCTTGGTGAACAGAAAGAGCGCCATGTCGGGGCGGCCCCACGGTCCGTACACAGTGAAGAAACGAAGCCCCGTGGTCGGCAACCTGAACAGATGACTGTACGCATGAGCCATGAGCTCGTTGGATTTCTTGGTCGCCGCGTACAAGCTGACGGGATGATCGATGTTGTCGCGGACCGAGAACGGCAGCTTGGTGTTTGCGCCGTAAACCGAGCTGGATGATGCGTAAACGAGGTGCCTCACTCCCAGGTGCCGGCCGAGCTCCAGGATGTTGCCGAACCCGACCAGATTGCCCTGGATGTAGGCCGACGGATTGGTCAGCGAGTACCGGACACCAGCCTGGGCGGCGAGATTGACGATCACTTCCGCCCCGTACCCCCGCAGCGCCAGCACGTCGTCGGAGCTGGCAATGTCAGCGCGCTGAAAGGTGAAGCCTCCCAGCTGCTTCAATTGGTCGAGTCGCGCCTCCTTTAGCCGGACGTCGTAGTACCCGTTCAGATTGTCGACGCCCACGACGGTGTCGCCGCGAGCAAGCAATCTGCGCGTCAGGTGGTACCCAATGAACCCGGCCGCGCCGGTGACGAGGATTCTGGCCATCGAATAGTGTAGTTTTATCTTCCGCTAGCGCGGCTTCCGCGTCTGCATGCGGCGGCGGGGTTTGCCAGGAGTCTGCATCGCGATGTGCTCCATTCTTGCAATGGGAGCGATGCAAACTTCACCCGCTGGATAACGGTAGTCAACACCACGTCCATCGTTACACGTCATCCAGCGCGGCAACTGATTTTTTTCGAGCAACGAAAAGGTACCAGAAATTGACGCCCCGCAGACTACGCAATCGACATCTCATCGCGACCGACGCAGCCCTCATCGCGGTCGCATCCCTCTCGGCCTTCGCGGTCAGATTCGAGTCGATAGAGTGGATAGGACAGAATCTCGCTCTCGTACTTCCCTACCTGGCGCTCACGGTCCCGAGCCGCCTCGCGGTCTTCTACCTCTTCGGACTCTATCGGCGCCTTTGGCGCCACGCCAGCGTCGGTGAGCTGAAGCGGATCCTCGCCGCCGCAGCGGTATCAGCCGCCTGCGTCGCGATCATCGGTTTGATCCTCCTTCCCTGGTTCCACCTCGCTCCAACCCGCGCGCCATTCTCCGTTGTGTTCATCGACGGAATGCTGACCGCGGCGGCCATCGGACTGCCGCGGGTGCTCGCCCGGATCGGCCTTCGGTCCAGTCTCAGGATCTCTCACCGCCGTCGCCGCGACGACCAGGGCAAAGGCGTATTGATCGTCGGAGCAGGCACCTCGGGCAAGATGGTCGCTAAAGAGCTGTTCGCGTCGCCGTCGCTCGGATTCGATCCCGTCGGCTTCGTCGACGACGACGTCTCGAAGCACAAGCACATGCTCTGCGACCTCCCGGTGATCGGGCCCATCTCGGATCTCAAGCGGATCGTCGAGCATCATGGCATCGCCGAGATCATCATCGCCATGCCTTCGGCGCCAGGATCGGTCATTCGGCGAGTCGTCCGTGCCGCGCTCGACGCCGGCATCCCGACTCTTACCGTACCGAGCCTGCCCGAGATGATGTTCAGACGCGGCGGTGGCTCCGGTCTGCGCGAAGTCCAGATCGAGGATCTGCTGCGCCGCGACCCCATCGACACCGACCTCGCCGCGGTCGCGGCACTGGCCACCGGTGAGACAGTTCTGGTCACTGGTGCGGGCGGCTCCATCGGCAGCGAGCTGTGCCGGCAGCTGGCGCGTCTGGCGCCGGCGAACCTGGTGCTCCTCGGCCACGGCGAAAACTCGATCTTCGACATCCACCAGGAGCTCGTCGTCGCCTATCCCGATCTGTCGATCACCCCGGTCATAGCTGACGTCCGCGACAGGCGGCGCATCGCCGGGATCTTCTCGACCTTCCGCCCCCACGCGGTGTTCCACGCCGCGGCGCACAAGCACGTACCGCTGATGGAAGACAACGTCGTCGAGGCCGTCAGCAACAACGTCGGGGGCACCTACAATGTCGTGCAGGCGGCGATGGACTCTGGCGTTCAGCACTTCGTGCTGATCTCCACCGACAAGGCTGTAAGACCGACCAGCGTCATGGGTGCGACCAAGCGCGTCGCCGAGCAGATCGTGCAGAACGCCGCCGTGGATTGCGGCCGGAACTTCGGCGCCGTGCGCTTCGGCAACGTCCTCGGCAGCCGCGGCAGTGTCGTCCCGACCTTCCTGAGACAAATACGCGCCGGTGGCCCGGTAACGATCACCCACCCGGAGATGCAGCGCTACTTCATGACCATCCCCGAAGCGGTGCAGCTCGTGCTCCAGGCCGGCGCGCTCGGCCAGGGCGGCGAGGTCTTCGTGCTCGATATGGGCGAGCCGGTGCGCATCGTCGATCTGGCCACCGATCTCATCCGGCTCACCGGACTCGAGGTCGACAAGGACATCAGAATCAACTTCACCGGTGTCCGCCCGGGCGAGAAGCTGTACGAGGAAATGTTCTTCTCCGCGGAGAGCGTCATTCCGACGCACCACTCGAAAGTGCTGAAGGCGAGGGACAGCGTGGTGCCGGTCGGTCTCCTCCCCCGCATCGAGAAGATCATCGATCTCGCCGAGCGGCCGGCATCGAACGATGAAATCCGCCGATCCCTGAAGCAGCTGGTGCCGGACTTCCACATCCACGGTCCCCACCACGATACGGAAAATGGAGAGACTGCGGTCATGCTTCGCTTCCCTGCCGCCGCACCCGGCAAGGCATGAGTCGAGCCGGCGGGAGCAGGCCCGTCAACGCCAAGCAGCCACCGAAGTCCACACTCGACCAGGCGCACGTAATCTCCCTGCCCAGAAAATCCGACGCGCGCGGCAGCTTGTCGTTCGTCGAGGCGCAGCGTCACATTCCGTTCCAGATCAAGCGGGTTTATTACCTGTACGGAGTCCCCGCTGGTGAGTCGCGTGGCGGACACGCGCATCGCGAGCTCGATCAGCTGATGATCGCCGCCGCCGGCAGTTTTGACGTCGTGCTCGGCGACGGGCGCAACCAGCGACGATTCTCGCTCGACAGCCCAGATCGCGGACTGGTCGTGCCGCGCATGGCGTGGCGGGAGATGGAAAACTTTTCCGCCGGTGCCGTCTGCCTGGTTCTGGCGTCCGAGTACTACGACGAGGGCGATTACTACCGGGACTACGAAGAATTTCTGCGCGCGGTCGGCGCGCGTTGACCGGCCGTCAGCCCGAACGGCTCGGCGTGAAGATCCGCCACGGCTTTCTCAGGTCCGCCATCGCCTGCTCCTTGAGGGTCGCCAGCTCGGCGACGGCGTAAGGATCGCGCGGATCGCGCTCCAGCGCGTGCCGCCCGAAGCCGAGGAGCGTCCCGAAAATCGCGCCGAGGGCGAGGCCCAATACGACCTTGCGCACAAAGCCTTTCGGGTCCGGACGCACCGGCACTTCGGCGCGCTCGACGATGTTTATGAGCGGCGTGTCGCGGACTTCCTCGATCTTCGCTTGCTCGTAGGCCTGAGCGACCGTCGCGTAAACCTGCTGGCGGAAGCTCAGGTCACGCTGCAGCCGCTCGGACTCGAAGGTGAGCTGCGGAGAGTTGCTGGTGCGGTTGTGCTCCAGGAAGTCCATCGATCTCGCTTCAGCATCCTGTAGATCCTGCTTCACCTCGGCCAGCCGCCGCTCTGTGAAGCGCCGCTCCGATGCAGCCTGCGACTGTCGGGTCTGCAAGTTGTATTTGTCGAGCTCGCTCACGATGTTGGACGTGATCTGCTTAGCGAGCACCGGCGACTTAGTTGTCGTCGAGACGAAAACCACGCCCGTCCGTTGGCTGAATCCCGTCGAGATCCTCTTTCTCAGCTGGCGAATGGTCTCATCGCGGCGGAGAGCGGAGTCGGGCTCGTTGACGCCGAGAGCGGCGGCCAGCGATACCCGCTTGCCGGTTCGCTCCGATCCCTCCGCCGTATAGCTCGAGTCCATGATCGCCCCCAGGATGGTGTGCGATGTCACCAGATCCACGTAGAATGCCGGCGACTGCGACATCTCGGTGCCGGGAAGCGACACTCCGAACTGGGCCGCCATGCCGGCGATTCCCGACTGAGGGCGATCCGCCTGGGCGGTGAACGACGCCGTCGAGGTGTACTTGGGCGGCAGCAGCGCGGTGACAGCGGCGACCACGAGCCCGAACAGGATCGCGCAGGCGAGGATCAGCCGCCGCGACCTGAGAAGTATCGAGACGAAAGCGATGACGCTGACGTCGGACTTCTGCGCCGCCGCCGCGGGATAAACGTTGCGGAAATCGTCGATCGGAATTTTGGCTGTTGTCATACCCTTTGATCGAGTGTCTCCCTGCCGAGCGTCTCCGACAGCCCTTCATCGAAGCTGTAGCGGGGCCGCCAGCCAGTCAATCGGGTCAGCTCGCTGGTATCCACCATCAGGCTTTCAGTCAAATGCGCCGCGATGGGTCCGACTCCAACCGCACTCGCGACCCGGGACAGCAGTCGCGGCGAAACGGGAACGAGAAGCGGTCGGAACCCCAGCTGCGCGGCGACGCGCGTCACGATCTCCGTCGTCGATACGACTTCGGCGTCACTGGGAAAGACGACCGCCGGGTTCAGACCGTTGCTTAACGTACAAGTTAGCAGGGCCGAAGCGAGGTTGCCGACGAAAAGGACGCTGCGCCGATTTTCGATTCCACCAAGCGGCAGCGGAACAAAACGCGACAGGCGAGCCAGCGTTATCAGTCTGGCGAAATTCCCCGGCGCGCGCGGCCCGTAAACGATCGGCGCACGCACGATCACCACTTCCATCGCGGCGCCGGCTATGTCCATTAGCTGCAGCTCGGCCTCGAGCTTGGATCGCCCGTACTCCGTGATTGGCGCCGGCGGGTCGGTTGATGTGTACGGTTTCTCGCGCTCCGCGCCGTTGACGGCGATGCTGCTCATGAACACGAACCGGCGGACTCCGGCCTCCCGGGCCTGCCGAGCCAGCGCCGCCGTCGCCGCCACATTCTGGGACTGGAACGCGCCCGCGGCGCGCGCCGCCGCGCCGCTCTGGTGAACTCGCGCGGCGATGTGCACGACGTGTGTCACGTCCCGCAAAGCCTGGATCCAGCTCGTGGTCCCCGAGAGCTCGCCGGTCACCACCGGCTTCACCCCACTCGGCACCCTAGCAACACGGGCATGAGATCTAACCGTTCCAACGACCTCGTCGAAGTTGCGCGCGAAGAGAGCTCCCGCGCGGGACCCGACAAACCCACTCGCCCCCGTAATCAGAACGCGATTCATCGGTGCAGACTGCGATAAACCTGGAGGGTCTCCTTCACCACGCGATCGATGGAGAATTCGTCCTGCGCGCGCTGCCGCGACCGGGCGGCCATCTGGTGCCGCTCGGTCGGCACCTGAAGAAGTCGAATGATCGCTCGCGCCAGCGCGTCGGCGTCGCCGACGGGAACGAGCAGGCCGTTGTCGCCGTTGCGCACCACCTCGCGGCACCCCGGCACATCGGTGGTGACCAGCGCGCGTCCGGTGCTTGCTCCCTCCAGCAGCGCCTTCGGCAAGCCTTCTCGGTAGGAGGGCAGGCACACGATCGTCGATTGCGCCAGCGCGGCCGGCATGTCGGAGCGGTGTCCCCACCACTCGACGATGTGCTCGCTCTCCCACGCGCGCAGCTGCGCTACGTCGACCGACGTCCGGTTGTAATCGACGTCGCCAACCAACACGAAGCGCGCCGGCACGCCGACCGCGTGCACCCGACGCGCGGCCTCGACGAATTCGGCCAGGCCCTTGTCCCACAGCATCCGCGACGGAAACATCACCACCGGCACGCCGGGTGGCTCGGGCATCGCCGGGAAGCTGGAGAGATTCACCCCCGAGCCCCGAATCAGAACCGCGCGGCCAGCCGGCACGATGCGCGCGCGCACGAAAGATTCGAGGTCGTCCGGATTCTGGAATATCACCCGTGAATTCGCGTAGCCGCAGGCGATGCGATAGGCCGCCGTCACTGCTGCCTTCCGCGCCGAGGCGACCGTGCCACTCGCCATGAACACGTAGCCAAGCCCGGTGACGGCGTTGACGAAGGCTGGAACGCGCAGTGTTCGCGCGACCAGAGAGCCGTACAGCACGGGCTTTATCGCCACGTGATGGGCGATGTGGGGTCGGACGTCCCTATAGATCCGCGCAATCTCGGTGATGGTGCGGATATCCGTCAGGGGATTCGACCCGGCCCGCTCCAGCGGATACTCGTGGACCTGGTAGCCCCGGGATCGTATCTCCTCCGACTCGGGCTCGGCGGCGGGGGCGGCGATGTGGACCTCGAACCCGGACTCCCTGGCGGCGACTGCCAGCGGGAATCGGTGCGAGAGGAACCATCTGGACGAATTGACGAGATAGACGATCCGCCGGGCCGGACCACTCATGCCGTTTCGCGCTCGAGCCAGCTCTGGAAGACGAGGATATCCCAGAGCAGGTGCTGGTGATCGGCGATTCCGGCGACGTGCTCATTCCACACTTTTTCCACGACGCGCGGGTTGAACAATCCTTCCCGCTTGAGCCGGTCGCTGTCGAGCAGGCTCTCCGCCCACGAGCGCAGCGGTCCCCTGATCCACGCGCCGATCGGTACGGAGAAGCCCTGCTTCGGCCGCGCCGTCAGGGTCGTGGGGACATAACGCTCGAGCACGCGGCGCAGAATCCACTTGCCCTCACCGTCGCGAATCTTGAGGTCCAGGGGCAGCCGCCACGCAAACTCCACGAGGTTGTGATCGAGGAAAGGCACCCGAGTCTCGAGACTCGCTGCCATGGCTGCCCGGTCCACCTTTACCAGAATGTCGTCGGGCAGATAGGTGACGAGGTCGCGAAACATCATCTCCTCGGCGACCGACGCTCCGATTGCTTCGGGCCCGTTAGCCGTTAGCGAGGCGCCCGAATCGAGGAGGACGTTGCTCGAAGGCATCCAATCGGAGACGAGCGCTTCGTACATGTCCGCCGGATTGCCGGCCGTCAGCACGCGGGCCAGCTTGTGGATGCTGTCTCCCGGGTGGGTGACCCTGTATTTGACGGGCAAGCTGCCCATTACGCTGTTGCTCAACCGATCCCAGCCGGCCGTCGATACCGCGCGCATTGCCTTCGATGCGGCAACCCTGATGCGTCGCGGAATTCTTTCGCTGCCGCTCAGCAACCGGCGGCCCCAGCTGTAGCGATTGTAGCCGGCGAAGACTTCGTCGCCGCCGTCTCCGGAGAGCGCCACCGTGACGTGCTGCCTTGTCAAACGGCTCAACAACGCCGTGGGAATCTGCGACGAGTCAGCGAACGGCTCATCATAGAGTGACGGCAGCGACGGAATGACATCCATCGCATCCTGGGCGGTGATGTACATCTCGGTGTGCTCGGTCCCGAGGTGCCGCGCCACCGCGCTCGCCGCGGGCGCTTCGTCGAACGCCGGATCCTCGAATCCGATCGAGAACGTCCGCACCGGACGGGTTGCGTTCTTCTGCATGAACGCGACGACGGTCGATGAGTCTATTCCACCGGAGAGAAAGGCACCGAGGGGGACATCGGCCTCCATGCGCAGACTCACCGCCCGATCGAGCTGGGCGTCGAGCGCCCCGATTGCCTCGGCGTCGGTCGCCTCGACTGGAGTGCGCAGGGAGCCCAGCACCGCACCGCGAGGCGACCAGTAGTACTCCAGCCTCGGCGCATGAAGCCCATCTTCGCCGGCTTCGACCTGGAGAAAGGCGCCCGGCTCTAGTTTCTGCACTCCCTCATATATCGAGTACGGCGTCGGGACGTAGCGGAATTTCAGGTACATCGCCAGCGCGCGTCGATCTACCCGTCCCTCCCATGCGGTATGCGCGCGTAAAGTCTTTAGCTCGGAGCCATACACGAAGACTTTTCCCGCCCACCCATAGTAAAGCGGCTTCTCACCGAGCCGATCCCGCGCCAGCGTCAGCGTGCGCGTATTCCGGTCCCACAGCGCCAGGGCGAACATTCCGTTCAGGCGGCGCAGCGTCGCCAGCACGCCCCACCGCTCGAAAGCGGCCAGCATCACCTCGGTATCGGAATGTCCCCGCCAGCTCGGCTCGCCTCCCTGCTCGATCTCTGCTTTGATGTCCCGATGATTGTAGATCTCGCCGTTGAACACGATGACGAACCGCCCATGCTCTGAGACCATCGGCTGATGACCCGCGGCCGAAAGATCGAGGATCGATAGTCTGCGGAACGCCAGAGCGGCTCCGGCTTCCGCATCTGTCCATTCGCCGGAGTCGTCGGGGCCGCGATGACAGATGCAGCCCGCCATCTTTCGCGCCGTCGCCGCCAGACCAGCCGCGTCGAGCTGCCGGCGCGGGTCGAGAAATCCGGTTATGCCGCACATGGGCTATACCAGCGCGGTATCGGGAATTATCGATCCGCCGGCATTTCGCCGCGCGGGAAGGCCGCCAAAGACGGCCAGCGATTTCTCGTCAGGAAGCTCCCGCGGAAAGAGCAGCGTGCTGAATATCAGACTCAGCCAGACGTACCCTGCTGACGTGTAGTAGTCGTAGAACACGCCCAGCGTCAGCAGCGTCAGGCTGAGCGCCGATAGAAATGCCAGATACGGAATGTGCCGGTAACGGATCCGCAGCCCATGAATCAGGCCGGAGATAAACCCGAACAGCGACAGCCACAGAATCGACCCGAGAATGCCGAAATCCAGGACGTACGGACCGAACACCGTATACACGTTGGTCCTGTACGGCGTTTCGTAATAGGAAAGCAGACTCCACGGCTGGAAGGAAATCATTCCGAGGCGCGTCAGCAGGGGGCGAATCACAGAGAAACTGTACACG
>DASXGU010000129.1:0-2773 GCA_036488915.1 Gemmatimonadaceae bacterium
ACACCAAGAGCATGGGGTACGACTAGGCTCCGCGAACCCGGGCAATGAAAAACCCCCGCTCGATATCGAGCGGGGGTTTTTCATTGCCCGGGTTCGCGGAGCCTAGTCGTACCCCATGCTCTTGGTGTGAATTACGATGACACCCGCCGAGGAGTTGGTGCCCTGCGACACGGTGCCGGTGATTCCATTCATCAATTCGATCATGTCGATCGAATCGGTCGTCATCTGCCGAAGGAATCGGAAGTCGGTCAGCCGCGCGCCATCGACTATGACGACCGGCGTGTCGGAATCGCGCAGTGCAAGGCTCGATCGCCCGTGCCTGGTGACGATGTCGAAGGGAACACCGTTCTTGTCCTCCTTGAAATCGTACTTGTAGGCGCGCGTTCGCAGCAGGTCCCAGACGTTGGTCGCCGAGCTTTTCTGGATCTGCTCACCGCTAATGACATCCGTGCCAACAGGACTGAGGTTGTCAGGCTTGTTGAGGGTCATGTGGCAGGCGCTCGCGATGGTAAGAGTCGCGAGCAGGAGGGTGGAACGAACCGCAAGATGCGTCATTCAGGCTCCCGCGTACTCTGAAATAATGAGTCAGCGCGCGGCCGGTGGCAATAGCGGCGTGGCGCGCGCCGCGCGAACGTCGCTTACCGCGCGGTGAAACGCTGCCTGAGGAGGGCGCGCAGGTCGAGCAAAGGTTGTTTGGGGATGTCTTCGGCCGACACGGTCGCGTTGTTGCTGCCGAGGGCAACTCGCTGCATCTGATCCCGTACGCCGCGATCGACGAAGCGGCAGAGCTGATCGAGTGAATACTCGGCGCCGCGTCGCGATGAGTACGCGTTCAGCGGGTAAGTCACGCTCAGGTGATTGCGGGCCCGGGTCAGCGCCACGTACATGAGGCGCCGCTCCTCTTCGGTTTCGTCTTCGTCGTTGAGACAGCGCGCCGACGGGAACCACCCGTCGACGGCCCAGATGACGAACACCGCATCCCATTCCTTGCCTTTCGCCGAGTGGGCGGTGCTGAGGATCAGACAATCGTTGTCTTCCTTGGTGCCGGAAGCGAGGTCCTGGGTTGCCTGCGGCGGCTCGAGCGCGAGGGCGGAGAGAAAGGTGGCCCGGTCGGGGTAGCCGGCGGCGATCGTCTGCAGCTGGTCGAGATCGGCAAGACGCGGCTCGACCTTGTCGTAGCGCTCGCGGAGAATGTTGTCATAAAGCAGCCTGACGCGGGCGATGTCGGCGGCGACCTGTGCGTGATCCTGAACCGGACCGGATCGCAGGCCATCGAGCAGGTTGACCAGCGCTGCGTGGGCGGCCCGAGCCCGGGCGGGCGGATTGTAGCGACCGAATGCCGCCGATTCCCAGGCCGCGGCGGCCATCGCATCGATAGCCGCACGGGCGGTGGCGTCCCCAATGCCAGGCAGCAGGAGCAGAAGGCGGTACCAGCTTACCTCGTCGCGCGGGTTCTCGAGGATGCGGAGAAAGGCGAGAACGTCCTTAACATGGGCCGCCTCGAGGAACTTGAGTCCGCCCCATTTCTCGAACGGGATCTTGCGATTGGTGAGCTCGATCTCGAGGTCCGCCGACATGTAGCCCGCCCGGAAGAGGACGGCAATCTCGCTTAGACGCGTGCCTTCTTCGTGGAGCTCGAGAATCCTGTCGACGACGAACTGGGTTTGCTGCTGCTCGTCCCGGGCGGCGACGAGCCAGGGTTGCTCGCCGCCAATGCGATGCGTCCACAGGTTCTTGGTGAACCGTTCGGGGGCGCGCGAGATCAGTGCGTTGGTGACAGTTAGAATCGGCTGCGTCGAGCGGTAGTTCTGCTCCAGCGGGACGACCGTCGCTCCCGCAAACTGCTTCGGGAAGTCGAGGATGTTGCGGAAGTTGGCACCGCGAAAGGAGTAGATGCTTTGAGCGTCGTCGCCGACGACCGTGATGTTGCGGTGCGTCTGGCACATGCCGCCGAGGATGCGCGCCTGGAGCACGTTCGTATCCTGATACTCGTCGACGAGAATGTGGTCGTAGAGCCCCGAGATTTTCCTCCCCAGCTCGGGCGATGCCTCGAGCAGCAGAGCCCAGAAAAGGAGCAAGTCGTCATAGTCGACCAGGTTTCGGTGCTGTTTTCTGGCGGTGTAATCGGCGTAGATCTTCCCGAAGTCCTCGAGGTAGTCGACGAACTGCGCATAGTCGTCGCGGATGATGTCGTCGATCGAGATTCCGGTATTGATGTGGCGCGAATAGACGTACTGGAGCGTTTCCTTCTTGGGAAAGCGCTTGGACTTGGCGGCGTAGCCCAGCTGCGCGCGAGACAGCTGCATGAGATCCGCGGAGTCGCCCTGGTCCATGATCGTGAAGTCCTTGGGCAATCCGGCGGCGGGCCCGTAGCGGCGCAGCAGGCGATGAGATGTCGCGTGGAAGGTCCCGCCGTGCACCCGCTTGCTGTTGCTCCCGACCAGTCGCTCGGCCCGCGACAGCATCTCCTGCGCGGCGCGTCTGGTGAAGGTGAGGAGCAGGATTCGCTCTGCCTTGATCCCGCGCTCGATCAGGTGCGCGACGCGATAGACCAGCGTTCGCGTCTTGCCGGTGCCAGCGCCGGCGATGATGAGGAGCGGGCCGTCGCCGTGGGTGGCGGCGGCAGCCTGCTGCGGATTGAGCTCGCTCGAGAAATCACGCGGCTCACCCGTCGACTCCGGCCGCGGCCGCGGCGGATAGACCTTGAGCGTCTCGGTCACGCCACCCCTTCGAGCAGCGTCGAGCGAGATGTCACCACGGCGGTGAGGTCGAA
>DASXGU010000144.1:0-19808 GCA_036488915.1 Gemmatimonadaceae bacterium
GGTACACGTCGGCACCAAGAGCTCATCGCTGAGCAAAGCGATGGCGGGTGGCGTCATCGGCGGTGTCGCCGGCGTGCCCGGAGTGGCCGGGGCCAACGGCCAGGCGGACTGGTCGAACGTCGGAAGAAACGATCCCTGTCCATGCGGCTCTGGCAAGAAGTTCAAGAAATGCCACGGAGCCAACCTCTAGAGCTCGCATCTCTTCAGGCAGTGCCGGGATGACGGCGGCCGCTGAGAGGTGGCAGGCGGGTGTCGGTTCGGCGTGAGGTTCTCTCCTTCGAGAAACGAGGAGGAGGGATGGCGATGACCCTGCGGGAGCTGCCTGCGGCGGAGCGGCCGCGCGAGAGGCTGAGGAACCTCGGCGCGCATACTCTCAGCTCGACGGAGCTGATCGCCATACTTCTTGGCAGCGGATCGGAGGGACGATCCGCGATAGGAGTCGGTCAGGAGATTCTCTCCACCTGCCGTGGCTCGCTGCGCCTGCTGGCGACGCAGCCGGTGGCGACGCTGACCACAGTCCGCGGCGTGGGAACGGCTCGTGCGGTTGCAATACATGCCGCGCTGGAGCTGGGAAGACGCATGGCGGCGGAAGAACGGCAGGAGGGGGCGCCAGTCAGGTGGCCCCGCGATGTTTATGAGATCTTCGCGCACCGCCTCGAGGACCTGCCGGTCGAGGAGTTCCACGTCGCCGTGCTCGATTCCCAGCATCGGCTCGAGCGCGACATCACTGTAACGCGCGGTCTTCTCAACTCGTCGCTCGTGCATCCTCGCGAAGTGTTCCGGGAAGCGATCGCGGAAAGGGCGGCGGCAGTAATTCTCGTGCACAATCACCCGAGTGGGGATCCGACACCATCGCCCGACGACAGGGTAGTAACAGAGCAGCTCGTGCAGGCGGGGAAAGTACTGGATATCCCCGTTCAGGATCACGTTATTATCGGTAGGGGACGCTACATAAGCTTCGCGGAGGCGGGACTTCTGTGACGGCAGGCGCGGTTAAAGAGAACGTCGTTTTACCATCGTGGATGCAGGAGGGGCTTCCGGAGCGGCTGGACCGGGAGCTGCTCGCGCGCGCCTATCGGTTCAGCGAGAAGGCCCATGAGGGCCAGAAACGGCTCTCCGGCGACAAGTACGTGTCGCACTGCGTCGAGGTCGCCAAGATCCTCGTCGATCTGCAGCTGGACTCCACCACCGTCGCCAGCGGGCTAATCCACGATGTCGTCGAAGACACCTCCGTCACCGTCGACGACATCGAGGCGGAGTTCGGAAAGGAGATCGCCGAGATCGTCGATGGCCTGACGAAGATCGGCCACCTTCCGCTCAACTCCTCGCAGGAGCGGCAGGTCGAGAACTACCGCAAGCTCCTGCTCTCGATCGCCAAGGATGCCCGCGTCATCCTGATCAAGCTCGCGGACCGTCTTCACAACATGCGGACGCTGGAGTTTCTTCCGGCGGACCGCCAGCGGCGAATCGCCACCGAGACCCGGGACCTGTACGCGCCGCTGGCACACCGCTTCGGAATGGCGCGCGTCAGGTGGGAGCTCGAGGACCTCGCGTTCAAGCACCTCGAGCCGTCGGAGTACAAGGTTCTCGCGAAGAAAGTCGCAACGCGCCGGACCGAACGGGAGAATTCGATCGCCCAGCTGCGCGAGCCCCTCGAAGCGCACCTCAAGAAAGCCGGGATCGTGAACGTCGAAGTGACGGGCCGGCCCAAGCATTTGTGGTCGATCCAGAAAAAAATGAAGAAGTGGGACAAGCCTTACGAGGAGATTTACGACCTCCTTGCCGTGCGAGTCCTCGTGAACTCGGTGCCGGACTGCTACCACGCCCTCGGGGTCATCCACGATCAGTTCACGCCGCTGCAGGAGCGGATCAAGGATTACATCGCGCAGCCGAAATCCAACGGATACCAGTCGCTCCACACCACGGTGTTCGGACCCGGCAAGCAGCTCTTCGAGATCCAGATCCGCACGCGGGAGATGCACCGCACCGCCGAATACGGCATCGCGGCGCATTGGCGATTCAAGGAAGATTCAGGGCGGAGCGCCGACGAGCTGGATCGCGCGCTGCAGTGGTTCAGGCAGGTGCTGGAGCTCCAGCTCGATGCGAAGACCCCCGACGAGTTCCTCGAATTCCTGAAGCTCGACCTCTACCAGGACGAGATCTTCGTCTTCACGCCGACGGGCGACGTCATCCAGCTGCCCAAGGGGGCGACGCCAATCGATTTCGCTTTCGCGGTGCACACCGAAGTCGGGCTCCATTGCCAGGGCGCGCGTATCAACGGGCGCATCGCCAGTCTGGCGCGCGAGCTCAAGAACTCGGAGACGGTGGAGATCATCACGTCGCCGTCAGCGAAGCCGAGCCGTGACTGGCTCGCCCACGTTCGCACCGGACGCGCGCGGCACAAGATCCGGCAGCGTCTGCGCATCGAGGAGCACAGCACTTCGATAAAGCTCGGCAGGGAGATACTCGACCGGGAGATCAAACGCCGGCGCCTGACCAAGCCGGAGGATCCCGAGCTGCTCAAGGTCGCAAAGACGCTGCACCTGACCGATCTCAACCATCTAATCGCGTCGATCGGCCAGGGCGACGTGAACGTCTCCCAGGTGCTCAAGGAGCTGTACCCGGATGCAGACGGGGCGGCCGAAGCGCCCAAGCCGGGTCCGCTCGACTGGCTGGTCGACAAGGTGAGGGGCACGACCAAGGGTGTTCGCATCCAGGGCGTCGACGGCATGATGGTGCGTTACGCCCAGTGCTGTCAGCCGGTACCCGGCGACCCGGTTGTGGGGTATGTAACGAGGGGCCGAGGCGTGAGCATTCACCGGTCGGATTGTCCGAATCTGCTGATGCTGGTCCAGGAGCCTGAGCGCCGTCTGGAGATCGACTGGAAGGAGCTGGAAGGGGAGAAGTTCATGGTGCGGCTGGCGCTGGAGGCGACCGACCGCCGCGGGCTCTACGCCGACCTCGCCACCGCGGTTTCGTCGACGGGTACGGACATCAGAAGCTTCGAGCTCCACAGCTCGGATGGACACGTCATCGGCGAGCTGGCGGTGGAAGTGGGCAACCTCGCCCACCTTCAGAAAATCATCAAGGCAGCAAGACGCGTGAAAGGTGTGACCGAAGTGGCGCGCCGCGAACGGCTGTCGAGCGATATCAAGAATGACCAAGGCAGTATTTGACCTGCAGGCGCCGTTCGCGCCGGCTGGTGATCAACCCAAAGCAATCGCCGAGCTGACGCGCGGCCTGGATCGCGGAGACCGCTTCCAGACGCTTCTTGGCGTCACCGGATCCGGAAAGACGATGACCGTCGCCAACGTCATCAGGAACTTCGGCCGGCCAACGTTGGTGCTGTCCCACAACAAGACCCTGGCGGCGCAGCTCTATGGAGAGCTCAAGAGCTTCTTCCCGCACAACGCGGTCGAATACTTCATCTCGTATTACGACTACTACCAGCCCGAAGCGTACGTCCCGACGACCGACACCTACATCGAGAAGGACGCGTCGATCAACGAGGACATCGACCGGCTGCGCCTTCGCGCCACGTCGAGCCTGATGGAGCGGAGCGACGTCGTCATCGTCGCCACCGTGTCCGCCATCTACGGTCTGGGTGATCCGCGCAGCTATCGCGAGCAGATGGTGACGCTCACCAAGGGACAGAAGATCCCGCGAGACGACATCCTCCGCTCGCTGGTGAAGATCCAGTACTCGCGCAACGACATGGGACTCGAGCGGGGCACGTTCCGCGTTCGCGGTGACACCGTCGAGATTCTGCCCGCCTATGAAGAGCAGGGCGTCCGCGTCGAGATGTGGGGCGACGAGATCGAGCGGATCAGCAAGATCAATCCGCTCACCGGCGACACCATCGCCAACCTCGAGAAGGCGGCGATCTATCCGGCCAAGCATTTCGTCACCTCGCGTCCGACGATCGAGCGCGCTGTGGCGCTGATTCGGGCCGAGCTGGCCGAGCGGCTGACCGAGCTCCGCTCGGCCAACAAGCTGCTCGAAGCGCAGCGCCTGGAGTCGCGGACCAACTTCGACATCGAGATGATGCTCGAGATAGGGACCTGCGCCGGCATCGAGAACTATTCCCGGCATCTCTCGGGGCGAAGCGAGGGTGAAAGGCCAGCCTGCCTGTTCGACTATTTCCCGGAAGATTTTCTCGTCGTGGTCGACGAATCCCACGTCACTCTGCCCCAGATCGGGGGGATGTTCAACGGCGACCGCGCGCGCAAGCTGACGCTGGTCGACTACGGATTCCGGCTGCCGAGCGCGCTGGACAATCGCCCGCTGATGTTCGACGAGTTTTTGTCGTTGACGCCGCGGGCGCTCAACGTCAGCGCCACGCCGGCGGAGATCGAGCTGAGACTCTCGGAGGGAGCGGTGGTCGAGCAGATCATCCGCCCGACCGGGCTGGTCGACCCCGAGATCGAGGTGCGTCCGGTGCGGGGTCAGGTCGACGATCTACTGAACGAAATACGGATTCGGGAGCGGAAGGGCGAGCGAGTGCTCGTGACGACGCTCACCAAGCGGATGGCCGAGGATCTGGCGGACTATCTCCAGCAGATGGGTGTGCGCGTTCGCTACATGCACGCCGACATCGACGCGATCGAGCGGATGGAGATCATCCGCGGACTCAGGCTGGGCGAATTCGACGTGCTCATCGGGATCAACCTGCTGCGCGAGGGTCTCGACCTGCCGGAGGTATCGCTGGTCGCCATTCTCGATGCGGATCAGGAGGGATTCCTGCGCAGCGATCGGTCGCTGATCCAGACGGTCGGACGCGCTGCCAGGCATTTGAGCGGACGTGCGATCTTCTACGCCGACAGAATGACGGGCTCGATGCAGCGGTGCATCGAGGAAACGGGACGTCGCCGTGAGCTGCAGCAGGCGTACAACAAGGAGCACGGCATCACACCCGCGAGCGTCAAGAAAAGCGTGGATCAGGTGCGATTCATCACTCGTGTTGCCGACGCGCGCACGGAGCGCGAGGAGCGCGAGAAAGAGAAGGGGCGCAGAGTCGCCGAATCGGGCGCGCACTACGGCGCCGACAATCTCCCGGCGTTGATCGCCGACCTCGAGGCGCAAATGCGGGAGGCCGCCACCAATCTCGACTTCGAGACCGCGGCGCAGCTGCGCGACCAGCTTTTCGAAGTGAAAGCGAAGGCGGGACGTCAGGAGAAAGGCAGAGGATCGCTGGCCGGCCTGCACGGCCGGTAGCGATGCAAGCGCACCGACATCTGGTCCCGTCCCGCGCCGATCGGGGCCACCTCAAGCTCAACGAGCAGGAGCTGCAGGCCTGGGGCGAGGACCTCGGCCGCGCGGCGACGGCACCGCTGGTGATCACGCTCACGGGCGAGCTCGGCGCGGGCAAGACGACTCTGGCGCGGGCGATTTGCCGCGGCTACGGGGTTGAGGAAGACGTCACCAGTCCGACTTACGCGCTGGTTCACGAATACCGGGCGCCGCGCTCGCCGGTTTTTCACATCGATCTCTATCGTCTCGATTCCGCCGAGCAGCTGACCAACCTGGGTTGGGATGAAGTGGTAGCTTCGCGCTCTCTGGTGCTGGTCGAATGGCCGGAGCGCGCGGGATCGCGGCTGCCGGACGACCACTTGCCGATCGATCTCGATTACGTACACGACGATCCAAGCCGGCGCATTCTCCTTGCCGGATGACGCCGTCCCCCGGTCGGGCGCGCGCGGATGACTGACCGGCCATACACCCTGGCTCTCGAGGGCGCGACCTACCAGGGAAGCGTCGCGCTGATCCGGGGAGCGCGGGTCGTGAGTGAGCGGACTCTGCGCGCGGACGACGGCAGCCTACCGCGAGCAGGGCGAGGGGAGCGGTTGATGCCGGCGATTGCCGAGTGTTTGGAGGAGGCGGGCATCCGACGCGGCCGGGAGGCGATCGGCGCTGTAGTTTGCGGCGCTGGTCCCGGCAGCTTTACGAGTCTGCGCGTCGCCGGCTCTGTCGCCAAAGGGTTGGCGGCGGGTTACGGGGTTGATCTCTATGCGGTTTCCTCGCTGGTGCTTGCCGTAACGGGCGCAAAACCGCCCCTCCCCTCGGGAGAGTATGTCTCCCTGCTGGACGCAATGCGGGGTGAATTCTTTGCGGCCCGAATCATTTTCAACATCGAGCAGGGGATCGCGCGGACCGATCAGGTCGGCATTATGGGCCAGGATGATCTGGATGAGCCCGGGCTCGCAGCGCATGGCGTTCGCCTGATCGGCCCCGGCAAGACGGTCGACACGCACCCGCACGCTCGAGGGGTCGCGCCGATTCTCAAATCGATTCTGGCCGCGGGTCCGGTCGACCTCGCCCTTTGGGAGCCCGACTACGGTCGTCTGGCCGAGGCGCAGGTTCGCTGGGAGGCGACCCATGGGCGTCCGCTGACGCCGTGAAGGCGCTGCTTCGGCCAGCGACGGAAGCCGATCTCAGAGGCATCGTCCAGATCGAGCGCGCCGCTTTCGCCGATCCATGGTCGGAGGAATCCTTTCGTCGGCTGCTCGACGGTCATTCCGCTATCTTTCAGGTGGCCGCTGCTCAGCCGGATTCTCTCGTCGTCGGCTACGTCATTGCCTTCTCCATGGGAGCGGACGCCGAGCTGCTGAACATTGCCGTCGATCCGGAGCACCGGCTCGAGGGCATCGCCGGGCAGATGCTCGACGCGCTGCTGGCAACGCTCGCGGCTCGTGGAGTCGGCAACGTTTTTCTGGAAGTCCGCGAGTCTAACGTGGCGGCTCGATCGCTGTACAGGTCGCGTGGATTTGCGGAGATTGGGCGGCGTCGCAATTACTATCGTCGCCCCGTCGAAGGTGCGCTGGTGATGCGGCGGCTGATGGACCTGGCCGAGGGTGACGAGGATCAGTCGGCGGGCAGTTTTGCTGACCGGTGAAATCGTTGGTTTGCCCGGGCTCCGAGCCCGATCTATACTATTCTGGGCGGGAACAGAACTCTCGCCAGGAGGCACAGTGAGCAGAAGTCTGAACAAAGTGATGCTGATCGGAAACCTGGGCAGCGATCCCGAGGTCCGCTCGACGACGGGTGGCAACCGGGTCGCGACTTTCTCGCTCGCCACGAGCCGGCAGTGGACGACGCCCGGCGGTGAGAAGCAGGAAAAGACGGAGTGGCACCGCTGCGTGGTGTGGAACACCAAGGGCACGGGCCTCGCCGACGTCGTCGAGAAATTCTGCAAAAAGGGCGACCGCATCTACGTCGAGGGCCGCATCGAATACCGGCAGTGGCAGGACAAGGAAAACCAGACCCGCTATTCCACCGAGGTCAACGTCCGCGAGATGCTGATGCTCGGCGGCGGCCGCGGTTCCTCTGGTGGTGGCGACTACGATGGCGAAAGCAGCGGAAGGAGCAGGGCTCCGGCGGCGGCAGGCGCCAAGTCGGGCACTACGGGCTCCGGCGGGGCGGACTTCGAGGATTTTCCCGGCGCCCTCGAGGAGACCGACGACGATCTTCCTTTCTGACCCATCCGGGTCCCAGATCGCTGCGACGGCCGCGCCCATAGCGCGGCCGTTCTGGCTTCTGGCGTCCTCGAGGCCTCCGCTGGCTGGGTCACAGTGACTTTCCCCGCCGCGAGCCCGTCCAATTGTTGACCCGCCCCGTCTGGCGGGCTATCAATCCGTCAAGTCGGGAGCACGAGTGATCGGGATTTCAAAGAAAGGATCGTCAGTCACCGCCACGAGATTCGCCGTCCGAGCCGCTTCGATCGGCGCCCTGATCCTGGGGTTGAGTCTATCGAGCGCCGCACTCGCGCAGGTTCCAACGAGTCCCGATACGACGCGTCCGGCGGCCGATACGACCAGCCCGGCGGCGTCCGACACGACGAACAATCTCGTCATGACCACCGACACCGCGAAGGAAGTGAAGCACGTGGTGAAGAAGGGCGATACGCTCTGGGATCTGGCGAAGTTCTATCTCAAAGATCCGTTCCGCTGGCCGGAGATCTTCCGCCGCAACACGGACGTGGTGAAGAATCCGCACTGGATCTATCCCGGCGAAGTCATCCGCATTTGGGGAACGGAAGTGCGGGCGGAGGCCATGGCTCGCGCCGACAGCGCCGGCGAGGTCGTTTCGCACGTTATTACGAGACCCGTTCAGATCCAGCAACAGCAACAGCAGGCGCCGAGCGGTGAAAAATCAGACCTGACGGTTTTCGCGTCTCCGATGAGTCGCGCAGCGGCAGCGCTGCAGGCTGGAATTATCGGACGTTCGCGTGGTGGCGGGGTAAGGAAGGGCGAAGTCGAGGCGGCTCCCTATTCGGATCGCAGCGGTGGCCCTCGAGGGTCGGGAATGCTGGTCGCCAGCGTCGATCGGCCGGGCATCAAAGCGACCCTCGAGCAGCAGCGGTATCTGCTCAACGACCAGCTTTACATCGACATGCCCCACGGTCTGGTTCCCCGACTCGGTGACATGTACATGTCGTACGTCCTCGGCCCCGAGCTCGGCGGAGACAACGGCCAAGTAGTGATCCCGACCGGCCTGCTGCGCATCGAGTCGATTGCGCCCGGCCAGCGGACGGTTGCCCGCATCATGAAGCAGTACGGTGAGATCATGCTGGAGCAGCGCCTCATTCCCGCTCCCGCGCTGCCGTTCCCAAGTGGAGTCGTGTCGCCCCTCAGCGGCGGAGCGCGAGGTGAGGTCGTCTATGTGCACGACGATCCGGTCCTGCCGTCGATTGGTCATTACGTCATCGTCTCGCTCAGCTCCAAGAACGGAGTCAAGCCCGGCGACGAAGTGACTTTCATCGACAACACCACGGGCGGCGACAATTCGGACGCCGCCCCGCCGGTGGTCGCGGCGGTTGGACAAGTGGTGAGAGCCACGCCTTACGCGGCGAGCGTGATCATCGTCAGGCAGAACCAGCCTACGATCAAGGACGGAATGCCCGTCCGCCAAACCGCGACGATTCCCGAGGCGCAGTAGTCCGCTCCCTCGGCCGTTAATCCGGCACGCTGTAGAGCTATAGAGAGGTTGAGGGCATTAAATTAGGCGGTCAGATGATCCCGACCGCTCACTTTCTTGCAGTCAGCCTCTACCTCGGTGCGGCCGCTGTCGCGGCGTTGCCCTTTGCCCGGCGGCTGAAGGCCCCGGTGGGCGCAGTCGTGGTCATTCTGCTCCTGGGAATCGGCGCGCACGCCACGGCCCTGGCTGGCCTTACCAGGCAGTCTGGCGCGGCATCGCTGACCGGGCTCGGTCCGGCCCTCTCTTTCGCCGGGCTGGTACTGGCGATCTCGCTGGTGATCGTCGAGAGCGTTGCCCGCGAAGTCAGTTTGACCCTGGTAGCGGCGCCGGTGGCCGCGCTCGTGACGGCGGCCGGCAATATCGCCGGGATGACACCTTTTCTGGAGCCCCAGGGCACGCGTGCGGTGTGGCTGACCATGCACATCGTGCTCAGCTTCGTCGGGATCGCCGCTTACGCCACCGCCGCCGCAGCGGGGACGATGTACCTGGTGGCCAGACACGAGCTCAAGTCCGCGCGCTTCGGACCCGTATTCAGATTCTTTCCTCCGCTCGACACCCTGGATCGCGTCAACCATGTCGCCTCCATCGCCGGATTTCTCGGCCTGACGCTGGGGCTCGTTTTGGCGGCGACGTACTCATTGGAGTATCGCGCGCTGGTGGTGACCCAGCTGATTTGGGGCATCGGCGCCTGGGCCGGAGTCAGCGCCCTGGCACTGGGGCGGATTCTGCGGGGTTGGCAGGCGAGACGGGCGGCGGTGATGTCGGCCATCACTTTTGCCAGTGTGATTGCGCTCTATCTCGTTTTCCGGATGGCTTCGCTCAACAGGGGACAGTTCCTGTGAGTGATTTTCCGATCGCGCTTCATGGCGAGGGAATCACCGCCGTAGTGGTTGGCGCGGGCTCCGTCGGCACGCGCAAAGCCCTCGCGCTCGTCGAGTCGGGCGCGAAGGTGACAGTCGTCGCTCCGTCAGTGAGCCCGGACCTCGAAGAGGCGGTCCGGCGAAAAGTGCTGGCGGTGATACGCGATACCTACCAGGCTGGCCAGCTCGACCGCGCGACCCTCGTCGTGGCCGCGACGGATTCCCGGGAGACCAACTCCCGCATAGCCGCCGACGCCAACGCGCGGGGAAAGCTGGTCAACATCGCGGACTATCCAGACGAAGGAAATTTTCACACCATGGCCCTGCATCGCTCGGGGGACGTCACTATCGCGGTGTCCGCGGGCGGGGTGCCCGGGGCCGCGGCGCGCATCCGCGACGCCATCGCCGAGCGGTTTGACGGCCGCTACGAGCGGGCAGTGTCGGCATTGCGGGGACTCCGTTCTCGCCTGATCGCGTCGGGAGCCGATGGCTGGCGCTCCGCCGCGCCCACGTTGGTGGGCGACGATTTCTGCACTTCCGTCGAAGACGGGACGCTCGAGGAGAAAGTCGAATCGTGGCGCTGATCGTCGCCGGGGTGAGCCACACTACGGCTCCAATCGAGGTACGCGAGAAGCTGACGCTGACGGCGCAGGAATCGGTGTCCGAGCTGGCCCGCCTCCGCCAGGCGGGACTGATCGGTGAAGGCGTGGTGCTCTCCACCTGCAATCGGACCGAGTTCTACGCCGTCGACAACGGACGGGATTTGCTGCCTGAATTGACCTCGGTGCTCTCGCGAAGACTGGGTACCGATGCTTCTCCGTTCGTGTACGTGCGGCACGATCGCGAGGCGGCCGCGCACCTTTTTTCGGTCGCCGCCGGGCTCGACTCGATGATTCTGGGTGAGGCGCAGATCCAGGGACAGGTGAAGGACGCCTGGCAGCAGTGCCGCGCGGAGGCGGGCCCGACACTCAACCGGCTTTTCCAGAGCGCGTTGCTGGCGGGCTCTCGCGCTCGCGAGGAAACCGGCATCGGTCGGGGAGCCGCGTCGGTGAGCTCGGCGGCGGTGCAGCTGGCGAAGAAAATCTTCGGGGGTCTCGGCGGGCGCCGTGCGATGATACTCGGCGCCGGCGATGTCGCCGAGCTCGCGCTCGAGTGTTTGCGTGCCGAGGGCGTGCGGGTTGCGATCGTGGCGAATCGGACTTACGAGCGAGCCCTGGTGCTGGCGGAGCGTCACTCCGCCACCGCAATGCACTACGATCAGTGTTGGGAGTCGCTGCGCGACGTCGACGTGTTGATCTGCTCCACTGCCTCTCCGGTGCCGGTGGTGACAATGGAGCGCGTGCGCTCGTCGGTCGAGGCCCGCGGCGGCCGGCCGCTTTGCGTCCTCGACATCGCGCTGCCGAGAGACGTCGAGGCAGCCGTGGGTGATCTAGACAACGTTTTTCTCTACGATCTTGACGACCTTCGCGCCGCTGCGGCCGCCAACCTGGAGCAGCGAGGGGAAGATGTTCCGGCGGCGCGCGCGATCATCGCTGAAGAGAGTCATAAATACTGGGACTGGGTCGCCGGGCTGGCGGCGGTGCCGGTCGTCCGTGAATTCCGCGAAGAGATGGATCGGGTGCGGAGCGCGGAGCTCGCCGCGGCGTTGCGCCGCCTTGGTCCGCTCACGCCCGAACAGGCCGATGCTCTCGAGCACTTCTCGAAGTCGCTCATGAACAAGTTTCTGCACGAGCCCAGCGTGCGGCTGAAGGCCGCGGCGGCAAACGGCCGTGGCCTCGGCGTCGTGGACGCGGCCCGCTATCTGTTCGCGCTGGAGAACAAGATTACCTCGGAATCGCACGGCTCCGCTTCCGAGAACCAGACTTCAGGAGATACGACCAACCTTGCCTAGAATCCTCGTCACCGGCGGAGCCGGCTTCATCGGATCGCACGTCGCGGATCTATTCCTCGCCAAAGGCTACGAAGTCGTGATCGCCGACGACCTGTCGAGCGGAAAGCGGGAGAATCTCCCCGCACAGGCGGAGTTCCACAAAATCAGCGTGACCTCGAAGGAGTTCGCGGATATGGTGCGCAGAGGACGCTTCGATGTAGTTGCACACCTCGCCGCGCAAATCGATGTGCGCCACAGCGTCGCCGATCCCGTCCACGACGGAATGATCAACATCCTGGGAACGCTCAACCTGGCGGAAGCCCTGCGGTCGAGTGGCTCCAGAGCCCGGGTGGTGTTCAGCTCGACGGGCGGCGTTCTTTACGGAACTTTCACCACTCCGCCGAACGTCGAAACGTTCCCCAAGGATCCGGAGTCGCCCTACGCGATCTCGAAGCTGAGCGCCGAGTACTATCTGGCGTATTACGGCCGGGTGCACGACCGCGACGTCGTCGCTGTCCGGTTCGGCAACGTTTACGGTCCGCGGCAGGATCCACATGGCGAAGCCGGTGTCGTAGCGATCTTCTGCGGGCGGATCCTCAATGACAAGCCGCTGACGATTTTCGGAGATGGAAAGCAGACCAGGGACTACGTGTACGTAGGCGACGTCGCGCGCTCCGTGTGGCTGGCAGCCACAAAGCCGCTGCCCCCGCGCGGTCGTCTCGATGCCCGCGGCTTCAACATTGGTACGGGTCGGGGAACCAGTGTTCTGGATATCGCGCGTCTGCTCCAGAAAGCAGTCGGGAGCAGCGTGCCGATCGAGTTCGCGCCACACCGCCCCGGCGAGCAGCAGGAGTCGTTTCTGGACGTGAGCAAGGCTCGCGAGTTATTGGGTTGGACCCCGGAGGTGGAGCTGGCGGAGGGTCTGTCGCGAACCTACCAGTGGTTCGCGCTGCAGCTGGCGGCGGCGAAGTGAAGAGGGTGTTCAGTTGAGTGTGCTCGCACTCGTCCAGCTCGGCCAAGTGATTCCGCGTTCACCGATGGAGCTGGTGACGCAATCGACCGGCGCGACCAAAATCGTTCTCTTCATTCTGGTGATTCTCTCTCTCATTAGCTGGGGGATAATCTTTCTCAAGTGGTACGAGCTGAAGCGCGCAGCGGGAATCACCCATTCTTTCGCGCACGAGTTCGCGGGCGCCAGGAGCGTCGAGTCTGCCGCGACGATGGCGAGCCGCAGCAACGGGCCCCCGGCTCGCATCATGGAGCGGGCGATGCGCTTCATCGAGGAGACGACGCCCGCACTCCACGGCACATCCGATCGGTCGCCCCGATTCAGCGGCGCGCAGGTCGAGGCGCTGCAGCTGGTGCTCGATGCGGAGACGACGTCGGAGCGCGACCGGCTGGGCCGCTGGGTGCCGGCACTGGCGACCATCGGCTCGGTGAGCCCGCTCATCGGACTGTTGGGCACGGTACTCGGGGTCATCGACGCGTTCGTGGGAATCGCGGCGAAGGGATCGGGGAACATCGGGGCGGTGGCGCCCGGCGTCGCTGAAGCCCTGATTGCGACGGCGGCAGCTCTGAGCGTGGCGATTCCCGCGGTCTTTGCCTACAACATCTTCGCCGCGCGTCTCAACAAGATCGAGGGCGAGCTGGAGAGCTTTGGCTCCGAGCTGATCGCGCTGATGGTCAGGGAGGGGATGATCTAGTGGCGCGGCGGGGTCGGGGGCGCAGTCGGCTTGTCCTCAACGCCGAAATCAACGTCGTCAGTCTGATCGACGTGATGATGCTCCTCATGATCATCTTCATGATCACGGCGCCGATGATGCAGGGAGGCGTGGACATCTCGCTGCCCAAGGCCGAGTCCCGACCACTCGAATCGAAGAGCGGCCTGACAGTGACCATAGATCGGAGCGGCGCCATCTTCGTCGACGAGGCGCGTCTCACCTACAACCAGTTCGCGGCGAGCTTCAAGGCGCTGGCGCAGCGACGGGGGAGCGGCGGCGTTTATCTTCGCGCCGACGCGGGGGTGCCCTACGGTTCGGTGGTGAGGGTCCTGGCAATCATGCGGGCGAGCGGCGTCGGCGACATCGGCCTGGTGGCAGAGCCACCCGAGGCGAAATGATGGAGCGCCGGGAGAGTGGACCCAGGCTGGCCACTCCCTTCACACTCTCGGCGCTGCTCCACGCTGCGATCGCCACGCTCCTGTTCTACAACCTTCGCGAGCGAAAGCAGGTTGCGCTGCCACCGATGTACCGGGTGAATATCGTCGCCGCACCGCCCGGAGAGAGGGCGATCGGCGAGGTGAAGACCCAGCCCAGCAGTGCGAGTACATCTGTTACGCCGCCGACGGCTGCGCAGTCAACGCCTAAGGAACTGCCGCCTCCGAGGGCCAAACCCGCGCCCAAGACTCCCGCTCGGGTGACGCCCGCGGTGGGGAAAGTCGCGCCAACGCCCAAGGCGAGCGCTCCGAAGGAAGCCAACGTCGCGCCGAAAAAGACCGAGGCTCCCAAAGCGGGGGGCGGACCGACGGGAGGAAAGGGAACCGACGTCGCCACTGTGCGCAGTGACGGGATCGAGTTCCCATTTCCAGGGTATCTCAACAACATCGTCCGCCAGATTGCTCTCAACTTCAAACCACGCAATGCCTCGTCGCGTCTCAAGGCTGAAGTACGATTTCTCATTCATCGCGATGGCTCCGTGTCCGATCTGACTTTCGTGCGGCGCTCGGGGGACTTCTCCTTCGATCTCGAGGCGCAGGGCGCCGTGGAAGCGGCGTCGAGCTCGGGCTCGTTTGGTCCGCTCCCCACGGGATTTTCCGACGACGTCCTCCCGGTCGTGTTCAGCTTCGATCCGGAGTTCCTGAAATGAGCCCGTCGCGCTGGCTGGTGGCGGTAGCGGTGCTGGCGGCCGGCCTTGGAGCATCCGGGAGCGCGCTGGCGCAGGACACCACCACGGTTCCCGGCGTGCGACTCGGACTCAATTACGACGCCGGCACCAAGCCCGGAGTGATCGTCCTGCCGGTCAACGACGACTACGGTGACGACTCGCTGCGCGTGATCGTGCAGCGCGATCTGGACTACAGCGACCGGATGAACGTCGTCGATCTTGACGCCCAGACGTTGAGCGGACTGGTGCCTGCGGCAGGCGAGAAGATCAACTTCCCGCTCGTCGCGAAATTCGGCGCGGCGCTGCTGATACGAATGACGCCCACGACCCAGGGCCTGCACGTCGCCGCTTACGATGTGTCGCGGGGACAGCTGCTGCAGTCCGAGCATTTTCTGTTCGACCGCCGTGACCGCGACTGGCGGTTCGTTCTGCACGGAATCTCCGATCAGATCGAGCAATGGGTGTTCGGCAAACGGGGAATCGCCCAAACGCGAATTGCCTACGTTGCCAACGGTGAGCTGAAAATCGTGGACAGCGACGGAGCCGCCACCCGCGCCATCACGACCGGTCGGGGCGCCCTCTCGCCGGCCTGGTCCCCGACGGGCGAGTCGGTCGTTTTCACGGTGTTGGGAAACACCGGCACCCAGGTGCAGGAGCTCGATGTGCGCACCGGTTTCACGCGGCGCATCAGTCAGATTCGTGCCGGGCTCAACATCACGCCCGTGTACCAGCCGGGCGGAAACGCAATTCTCTACGCGCAGGGCGGAGGCAGTGGAACCGATCTGGTTCTGGCGGGTCTGGACTCGAGCAAGCCGAAGAAGCTGACCATTGGCAGAGGCAGCGACAACACGTCCCCTTCATACAGTCCAGACGGGCGTCAGATCGCGTTCATCTCCGGCAAGTCGGGCTCGCCCCAGGTGTATATTATGGATGCGGACGGGTCGAACGTTCAGCTGCTCACACCTTACACGCCGGGAGTGCGCAGCTATCGTGCGAGCCCGGACTGGGCGCCCGACGGCCGCGCGATCGCGTACGAGCAGCAGAATGGCAATTTTCAGGTCTGGATGATCGATCTGCGCGATCGCGTTCCGAAGCAGCTAACCAGCGAAGGTGAGAACGAAGATCCGTCGTGGGCGCCAGACGGCCGGCACATCGTCTTCACCTCGTCGCGGAGCGGCGAAAAGCAGCTGTGGATCATGGACACCGAGTCTGGCCGCGCCCGGCAGCTCACGCACAACAAGGGAGCGAGGCTGGCGGCGTGGTCGCCGATTCTCGCCAACCCGGAAGTAGGAAATTATTCCCAATGACGAAACCGTCTCCTTTCATATTCGCGGTTCTTCCGTTCGCGCTCGCCGGATGCTTCTTCGCGACGAAATCTGATTTCGACAAGCTGCAGCAGGACATGCTGTACGCGCGGGCTGGCTCGAACGCGGCCGACTCGGTGCAGCGTGCCTATCTAATCGACCTCACCCGCACGGTCCGGTCGCTGAACGATTCCATCACCGCGCTCAACAAACGCGTCAACGCCATGCACACGGCCAACGACGCGGATCTGGCGGCGATGAAAGAGGACATCTCGCAGCTCCAGGATCTGAGTGGTCAGAGCGAGCGACAGCTGCGCGACATGCGCGCCGCGGTAGAGCAGAGAACCGCGCAAGCCAATGAGAATCCTGCTCCGGCCGATACCAGCGCTGCTGCGAGCGCGAGCGACGCCGCTTCGAATGGCCCGGGTCCCGCCCAGCTGTTGCAGGCCGGGCGCGATCAGCTGCTCAAGGGCGGAAACGTCGCCGCGCGCGGCGCTTTCGGCGAGCTGATCACCAAGTACCCGCGCTCGGACCTCGTCCCCGAGGCCATTTTCTACACAGCCCAGGCGTACGCGGCCGAGAAGAATCCCGACGCCGCCGACAAGGAGTACGCGTCGCTGATTACGCGCTATCCGAACTCGCCGCGCGTGCCGACGGCGATGTACAAAAGGGCGCTCCAGATGCAGGCTTCGAAGAAGACCGCCGAAGCCAAGCGCCTATTCCAGGACATCATCAAGAGATTTCCGCGCTCCGACGAGGCAGCCCTCGCCGACGAGCGCCTTCAGTCGATCAAGTAACTCGAGGGCGTGGGAATGAGCCTGGCTCCTGACCACGAGATGCCGTTCCTGGACCACCTGGAGGAGCTGCGCCGCAGACTCTTCTGGATCGCCGGCGCAGTGGTGATCGGCGTGGTAATCGCCTTCGCGCTGCTCTCCAAGCTGGACATCATCAGAGTTCTCGAGCGGCCCATCTTGCCGCTGCTTCACGGGCAGAAGCTGATTTACACGCACCCTGGAACGTCGTTTCACATCCTGCTGAATGCGTCGCTGGTATTGGGGCTGATCCTGGCCTCACCGGTAATCGTCGGCCAGATCTGGGGTTTCCTGGCGCCCGCGCTCTACGCGCACGAGAAGCGAGTGGTGGTCCCCGTGCTCGTCGCGATGGTAGCGCTTTTTCTCGCCGGCGTGGCGCTCAGCTACTTCGTGGTGCTGCCGCTGACGCTGACGTTCCTGATGGGCATAGAATCGACGGCGCTGCAACCGCTGATCTCGGCCACCGAGTACTTCGATTTCGCCATCAGCATGTGCCTGGCATTTGGCGTGGTGTTCGAGGTCCCGATTGCGATCCTGGCGCTGACGGCGCTGGGCATCATCACCCCACAGTTCCTGTCCAGATACAGAAGGCACGCGATCGTCGTATGCCTCACCGCGGCCGCATTCATCACCCCTGGTGCCGACCCTTACTCGCTGTTCGCGCTGGCGATTCCACTCTACGTTCTTTACGAGCTTAGCGTTTTCGTGGCGATGTTCGCCTATAGGAAGCGCATCAAGCGCCAGGCGGCGCGTGATGCCGAGGATGCCGCCGACGCCGCGAGAGCGCCGGCGTGAGAACGTCGGTTTGGGTCGCCGCCGTCGCCGTGATGACGCTGTCGGCGATTCCGGATCTGGCGGCGCAGGTGAGGGGCGTCACTCCAACGCCCATCGATACCGCCGCTGCCCGGCGCGCGGCCCAGCCCCGGGACACGCTTGCCGCAAAACGCGATTCGGCCCGCGCCGATTCGACCAGGCGGCATGACCTGATCAAATGGAATGAAACCGATTCGGTGATGGATGCGCTGATGAAGCGCGCCGGCTACACCGCAACCAGGTATCAGGGCGATACCGCTGTGTTCGACGCGCAGACGCATCGTCTTCAGCTGATCAGCAAGAAGGGCAACAAGGCCGGCGTCAATCGCGACCAGACGGTCCTGGTGGGGAGTAACGTCGTTTACAGCGACTCCAGCAAGATCATCATCGCGCGCGGCGACACCGTGACTCTCCGTGATCCCCAGCAGCAGGCGTCGGACGTCATCGCCAACGGACAGATGGCGTATAACATCGCCGAGCACCGCGGGGTCGTTACCAACATCACGACGTCCATCGCCCAGACGGGCGAGCAATGGTACGTCCACGGAAATGCCGGGGCGTTCGTAGGCGATACCACCCGCGGCAAGGAGACGGCCTTCTACGTCCGGAGCGGGACCATCACCAGCTGCGACGACTCGATCCCCGATTACCATTTCCGGGCCGGCGAGATCAAGATGGTCTCCAAGAGCCTGATGGTCGCGCGTCCGGCGGTGCTGTACATCGGCGATGTGCCGATCCTGTGGCTGCCGTTCATTTTCCAGGACATGCGCTCGGGACGGCGGAGTGGCGTGATACCTCCGCGCTTCGGGCTGAGCGAGATCTTCCGCAACAGCCCCACCTATCGGCGTCACCTCGACAACCTCGGCTATTATTTCGCGATCAACGACTACATGGACGCGCAGGTCGCTCTCGATTGGCGGAGCGGCAGCAGGCCATCTCTGGGCGACCCAGGCTACGTTCGCCTCAACGGTGAGATGCAATACCGCTGGCTCGACCGCTTCGTGACGGGCCGCCTTGCCCTGTCCCAGCTTTCCCAGCGCGACGGCACATCCAACACCGCATTGAGCTGGTTTCACGATCAGAACTTCTCGCAGGACAGTCACCTGCACGCCGACGTCAACTACGTCACCAACACGGCTGTGCAGCGCACGACGACATTCAATCCGGTGCAGGTGCTGGCGTCCATCTCGTCGAGGATCGACTACACCACCAAGCTCGGACCGGCGGCGGTGGACTTCGGTGGCCAGAACACGCAGCACCCGGGCCGCAAAACGGTCGATAGAACTTTTCCGACCTTGAGCATCAACTCGCCAACGCTCGCTCTCGCCTCCTGGCTCGACTGGACGCCCACATTCTCGTTCAACACCAATCGCCAGCTAAACCAGGATCAGGTCGGCGAATTCACGTACAGGTTCTTCACCGATGCCAATGGTGTTCCGGACTCGGTGCTCCTGAAGAGGAACAGCCGGTCGACGACCTCGAGCTTCAGTACTCCGGTGCGCATCGGTGGCTTCTCCTGGAACAACCAGTTCACCATGAGCGACAACGAGACGGACGCGCCGCAGACGTTCGTCATCCAGGACCCTCTCGACAGTGCGCGCAGGACACCTCGGGTCTTCAGCAAGCTTTACGGCACCGACATCGATTGGCAGACGTCTTTCTCCCTGCCAAGCGCGCTGCACGGGTCGCTGAACCTGTCCCCGGTGTTCTCCATTGTGAATGTCGATCCCAGTCACGGATTCTGGGTCAGATCCCAGCTCAGCGACGGACAGTTCGTGCATCAGTCCAAGCGCATCCAGACGGGTCTTTCGGCGACACCGACGCTATTCGCCCTGTTCCCCGGGTTTGGTCCGGTGACGCGGTTCCGTCATGCGATCACGCCGACCATCGCTTACACTTACGCCCCGACAGGAAGCCTCAGCACGGAATTTCTCCAGGCGACCAATCGCAGCCGGCAGGGATTCCTCGGCTCACTCCAACAGAACCAGGTGAGCCTTACCATCTCGCAGGTACTGGAAGCGAAGCTCAGGAGTGCCGACACATCGAGCACCGCCGAGCCGCGAAAGATCAAGGTCCTGTCTGTCGATTTCTCGTCGCTGGCCTACGATTTCGAGAGGGCGAGAAAGACCCACCGCTCGGGTTTCTCCACACCCAACTTCACCTCGAACATATCGTCCGACCTGATTCCCGGTTTCCGCGGCAACATCGGCTGGTCGTTGTATCAGGGCGACATACTGAGCGACAGCGCCAGATTCAAACCCTTCCGCACCGACATCGGCGCTTCGCTGACGCT
>DASXGU010000168.1:0-37563 GCA_036488915.1 Gemmatimonadaceae bacterium
GATGCCGCGATTGTCGCGGTGCCGCCGCGGATGCACTATCAGATCGCCCTCGATCTGCTGAGTGCACGAATTCACGTGCTGTGTGAGAAGCCGCTGGCAGAGAGCGGCGAGCAGGCGCGCTCGCTGGTCGCGAAGGCCGCCGCCGTCGACAGGGCCCTTTGCGTGAACAACTATCGACGCCTGTATCCATCGTCCATCGAGGTCCGGCAGCTCATCGCCGGCGGAGCGTTGGGAACCCTGCGCCGCCTCGAGTACTCCTGGGGCGAGCAATTTGACTGGCCGACCGCGGGCGGCGCCTACTTCGGCGCCGCCGCGGGCGGCCGCGGCGTCCTCGCCGACAAGGGCTCGCACATTCTCGATCTGGTCTGTTGGTGGCTCGGTGGCAAACCCGAAATCGTCTCCTACGAAGACGACTCGATGGGCGGCACCGAGGCGGTCGCCGAGCTTCGTTTTCGCATGGGCTCGTGCGACGGCATTGTCAGCTTTTCGTGGCTGAGCAGATACGACAACACGTTTCGCGTCGTCGGGGACGCTGCTTCTGTTGCGGGTGGCCTGTTCGACTGGAATACTCTCGACTTCATTCCCGCATCTGGCCGCGCCAGGAAACTCCGGCTTCCATCGAACGCCAAGATTCCCCAGGATCTCGGCAACAATCTGCTCGACAACTTCATACAGGTGATTCGTGGGCAGGCCAGCCCCATTGTCTCCGGCGCCGATGTGCTGCCTTCCATCGAGCTCATCGACGAGTGCTACTCCAGGCGAAAGCGCAGGGCTGAGCCATGGTACGACGCCTGGCGTCGGGTGGCGAGCTGATGCCCGAAAAAATCCTCGTCACTGGAGCCGGCGGATTCGTCGGGGGCCGCATCGTCGAGATTTTGCACGAGATGAATCCCGGCTCAGTGCGCGCCGGTGTCAGACGCTGGTCGAGCGCCGCGCGGATCGGACGGCTACCAGTCGAGTTGGTACCCTGCGACGTGCGGTCGACTGAAAGCGTGCGAGCAGCGATGCAGAACGTGACCGCGGTGGTTCATTGTGCGCACGGCGATGAGAATACCAACGTGGAAGGAACCCGGATCGTGCTGGATGAAGCGCGTCGCGCGCACGTCAAGCGAGTGGTTCATCTGAGCACCGTTGCCGTCCACGGCCGCGCGGAAGGAAAGATCACCGAGAACAGCCCTCTTTCCCCGGGCGCCGATCCTTACGCTCGCTCCAAGGTCCGGACGGAGGAGCTTTGCGCCGAGTACAGTCAGAATGGCCAGGAGATCGTCGTCCTGCGCCCGACTATCGTCTATGGCCCGTACAGCAATCTCTGGACAGTTGAATTCGCCCAGCGGTTATCGACGGGCGAGTGGTTCCTTCCCGACCGCTATACCCAGGGCATTTGCAATCTCGTGTATGTCGACGACATGGTGAAGGCGGTCGTGGCTTCGCTGAGAAAGGAAAGCGCCGCGGGGGAGACATTCATCATCAACGGCGAAGAGCGGCCGACGTGGAGCGAATACTTCCACGCGCTGAACGATGCGCTGGGCCTGCCGCCGCTCGAGCCGGCATCCGCAGTGAGATCGCGGTTCAAGGCGGGGATGATGCTGCCGGTCCGAAAAACGGCGAAGCTGATTCTGAAGAGGTTTCAGCCGCTGGTGCTCCGCATCTACCAGAGATCGAATCTCGCCAAGCTGCTGATGCGGCGCGCGGAGGCAGCGATCAGAAACTCGCCCACCCCGGCCGAATTCGATCTCTACAGCCGCAAGGTCTCCTTCGAGGAATCGAAGGCCCGCGAGAAGCTCGGTTACCACCCGGCGTTCTCGATGCGCGACGGTGTGGCACTCAGCGTTGCATGGCTCCGCGACCAGCGATACGTCTAGACCGCGAACGCCCCGGCGGACTCGGGGGCGTTCGGCGAACGATCATTCAGGCAATCGCTCCCGGCGAAGTTGGCGGACTGGAGTCCGTAGTTCTCGCGCTCGCCGCTGGCCAGATGCGGCACGGCCACAACGTCATCGTGGCCCTCATATCGGACATCCCCGCCGAAGAGCACCCGTTCGGCAGGTCGCTCGCAGCCGCCGGCGTGAAGACGGCCTCGATCACTGTCGCGGCGCGGGCGTACCTAAGAGAGCGAGCCTTGATGACGAAGCTGTGCGCCAGCGAAAAGCCGGACATCCTCCACACCCATGGGGCCAAGCCGGATGTCCTTCACGGCGCTTCACATCTCCGCCGCCCCTTCGGAACCGTCACCACCGTTCACGGATCCAGTAAAGTCGGAGGCGCGAGCACCTTTCACGAGATTCTGCAAATGCTCTTGCTGCGACGCTTTGATGGAGTAATCGCCGTTTCACAACTCCTCGCCAACGAGCTGCGGGGTAAGTCCGTGCGCGCCGATCGGCTCCATGTCATCCCAAATGCGTGGAGCAGCGCTTCCCGAATACTCGACAGAGCCGAGGCGAGGACCGAGTTGAATCTCCCCGCGGAAGGCGTGGTAATTGGCTGGATCGGCCGACTAATCCCCATCAAGGGAGCCGACGTCTTTCTGGACGCGATCAGCCGGCTCGGCCAGAACGCAGGGGCCATATCGGTGATTGGCGACGGCCCCGAGCGAGCACGGCTCGAGGAGTACGCACGTGATCACGACATCGGCGAGAGGGTGCGCTTTCACGGCGTCCTGCCAAACGCCGCGCGTTACATGAGAGCGTTTGACGTGTTCGTCCTCAGCTCGCGGTCCGAGGGCACGCCTGTAACCCTGCTGGAAGCGATGGCGGCGAAAGTACCGCTGGTAGTCACCAGTGTCGGAGGAATCCCCGACGTCGTCGATGATCGTGAGGCGCTACTGGTACCGTCGGAGGCTCCGGGCGAGCTCGCCAGGGCAATCGAGCGGGTCCTCTCCGACCCCGCTGCCGCCGCACGCCGCGCGGAAGCCGCCGCGCTGACCCTCGCTGCACGGTTCAACGTCGACGATTGGATCGACGCCCACGATCGGGTTTATGACGCAATCCTGCTAAAAAGCCGGTCGTAGCACGCTCGCAACACACCTGCGGTTCGACGTCGCCACGCCGTTCCTCCCTGATCCGCTAACCCTTTAAGGCATAATGGTTTGCATGGGCCAATCAGCGGCACGTGCAATGCTTTCTCGGGGTCCGAGCAGGGCGTGCAGTCAGCGCCCTGGCTCGCCACCCCGCCGGCCTGTCGTCGACACCGCATCCGCCAGGCGGACCACACCAAAACCTTCCGATCGGTCGATAGTGTTCGTACTCGCTCTCGTGATTGCCGCCGCGCCGATCGTCACCGCGATTTACGCGTACATCGTCTATCCCCTGATCGTATGGTGTGTTGCGCTGGTTCGCCCGCGTCCCACGACGGCATCGCCTCGGGCTGATCGCTGGCCCTCCGTAACGGTCACGCTACCGGTTTACAACGCAGTCTCTACGGTGCGGACGACCCTCGAGCGGTTGCTGGCCGTCGACTATCCACGCGACCGACTGCAGCTCCTCGTTCTCTCCGACGCGTCGAACGACGGCACCGACGAGATCGTGCGCGAATTCGTCGTGCGCGGAGTGGAGCTGTTGCGCGCACCGATTCGCCGCGGGAAAACGGCGGCGGAGAATGGCGCGGTGGCGGCTGCGCGCGGCGAGATAATCGTGAACATCGACGCGACCGTGACGGTACCCACCAAGTCGCTAAAGGAGCTGATCCGCGCCTTCGGCGATCCCACAGTCGGCGTCGCCTCCGGCCGCGACCTCAGCGTCGATTCGGCAGGATTGCAGGGCGCTGGTGCAGAGGCGGGCTACACGAGTTACGAGATGCTCGTAAGAGATCTCGAAACCAGGGCGGGATCCATAGTCGGCGCCAGCGGATGTTTCTACGGCATTCGCAAATGCATCCGGACGACGGCCTTGCCTGCTGGCCTGAGCTGGGATTTCGCCTCGACGCTGGTGGCGCGAGAGCAGGGTTACCGCTCCGTGAGCGTGCCGAGCGCGGTGTGCATTGTCCCGCGCACCCGGGAGATTCGCACCGAGCTGCGGCGGAAGTCGCGCACGATGGCGCGCGGTCTCAGCACACTCTTTCATTTCCGCGCTCTCATGAATCCGTTCGCCTACGGCGGCTTCGCTCTGATGCTGGTGAGTCACAAACTATTTCGCTGGATACCGTATCTCCTCGCACCGATTTCACTGCTGGCACTCGGATTCCTTGCCATGGGAGGCGGGCTCGCTGCGGCGTTCTTCGGACTCATTTCTCTGGGTCTTGTCGCTGGAGCCGTCGCGGTTCGCTACAGCTCGACCGCGCGCTTCAGGCCGCTCGCCCTGGCTGGATTTGTCGTCGCCGCGGTTTCGGCAGGCTTTCTTGCCTGGTTCGATGCGATTCGCGGGGCGCGCGTGGCTATCTGGGACCCCACCCCAAGGGCGTCGGTGTCACAGGGATGATGTACGATTTGCGCTCGCCCGCATCTCCAAACTCCTGTAGCAATCGCGCAACGCAAACGTCGCATTCTGCGATCACCCTGGCTCGTTCGGCTTTCCATAAGTTGTCCAGCCGCAGCGAGTTAGGTATGCCGGTGTGGAGTATGGGACTTGCCTCCTGTGCGACCGACTGCAGCGATCGTGCTTCAACCAACAGCCCATAGCAATGCTTCGACCAGGCAGTGAGCTGCATCCAGCCGCCGGATCCAACGACCCCAGCGTGCATGCCGTTGATCGGGTTCCCCTCGGCAACCACCAACTCGCCAGCGGTGCCGCCGCTGACGCCTTCGCGCGATCAGACCCGCAAGCCAAGCGGAGGACGCCACGCGTGTCATTGATCGTGATCCTTCCCGAAAACCACATTGTGTCTCCGGATTCCCTGGCCGAGCGTCTTCGTCCAAGTGATGACCAGGACGTGGACGTGGTCGTCGCCTGCGCCGGTCAGCCGACGAATCTCACCGCCCTGCAGCGCAGCATTGGCGAGGCCCAGTTCCTTCTCGCTCCGGCCGGGACCAGCATCGAAGACTTGCGCGAGCTGGCCATGAGGCAGTCTGGCGGCGACATCGTGACACTCGTCAACGGCGCGCAGATCCCCGCCGCGAGTGTCGAGAGCTCGCTCGTGATGACGAGCTGAGCGCCAGACCCTATGTCCCACACGCGCCTGCTGTCGGTAATAGTGCCCGCCTGCGACGCCGCCGCGACCCTGCCCGCGGCGCTCGCAGCCATCATCAACAGCGGTTTGCCTCGCGATCAGTACGAGCTGATCGTAGTCGACGACGTGAGCACCGATGGCTCGGCTGAGATCGCGGCGCGCTATGCGGACACCGTGGTGCGCCTCACCGGACGCAGGGCAGGGCCGGCGTATGGGCGCAACCGCGGTGCGGAGCTCGCGAAGGGCGAGATCCTCGGCTTCGTGGACGCGGACGTGAGGGTGAAGCCGGATGCTCTTTCGGGCATGCTCATGCTCCTCGCCGGAGACCCGAGCCTGGCTGCGGTTACGGCCTCGCATCACTCGGCGACTCTGAACAATCTGGCCACCCAGTACTGGAGCCTGCTGCTTCGCTTCGGTGAGATGACCCAGCGATCATCGGGCGGAGACCTCGGATCGCCCTGCGCGTTGATCCGGCGCGAGGCATTTTTTTCCGCCGGCATGTACGACGAGTGGCGCTTCGCCACTGCGCCGCTGGAGGGTGTCGAGCTCGGCAATCGTCTGGGGTCGATGGGGCGTCAGTCGGTGCTGCTGCTTGACAGCGCCACCGTCGCCCTCGGCCGAAAAAATGTGCGCTCGCTGGTCCGCGGAATGTGGAATCGAAGCTCGCTCCTCGCCCGATCGCTCGGCTACCAGCGCACGCGAGAGGCAACGCCGAGCGATGCAGTGTTCACACTCAGCCGATCCATGGCGCCGATCTTCGCAGCGCTATGCGGCGTCGGCTTCACGGCGTCATTCGTGGCCGAGCCGAATCTGGTGCTGGAGGCGGCCGCCGTCCTCATGGGCGCGATCGTGCTCAATTCTCCGATCTATGCTTTTTTTGCCAGAGCGCGCGGCGTTGCCTTCGCGATCGCGGTGATCCCCCTGCATCTTCTGATGCAAGCTGTCAGCGCCACCGGATTGTGCGCGGGGCGGATTCTTCGCGATGCCGTCGGCGATTGTGTGCCCGACGCCGCCACGCAGGCTTACGCAGAAGTCGGCGTCAATACCTGGCCGCCGGTACCGCGCTCTCCCGCGCGCTGAGGCCTACCAGCCGCCTTTTCGGAAGATCATGACCGGGACCGTCTTTGCCATGATTCTCAGGTCCTCGCGGATCCCCTGCTTGCCCAGGTACTCGAGATCGTAGCGGACCTTTCGGCGGACGTCGTCGATGCTGGTGTCGTAGCTCTGATTGATCTGTGCCCATCCCGTGATGCCCGGTCTGGTGCGCTGCCGCAGAGGATATTCGGCGATGTCGACGCACAATCGAGAGAAGATGCTCGGACGCTCCGGCCGCGGACCCACGATGTTCATGTCGCCGTTGATGACGTTGAGCAGCTGTGGCAGCTCGTCGATCCGAAGCTTTCTCATCACGCGACCGATAGGGGTCACACGCGCATCCTGCCTGGTTGCCCAGACCGCGCCGCGATTCGACTCGGCGTCGACGCGCATCGTCCTGAACTTGTAGATCATGAACGGAAGACCACCCAGGTCACGTGCCCGGCGGTCGTACATCTTGGAGGCTTCATGGCGGCGTCGCCGGTCGATGCCGACGCGCGGCTGCGAGTAAAAGATGGGACCCGGCGAAGTGAGCTTCACCAGCGCCGCGAAGATCAGCATGACCGGACTGACCACGACCAGTGACACCGATGCGATGATTACGTTGACGGCGCGGTCCAGCCGCTTCAATCGCCGGCGCGGCTCCAGCGAGCGCGACGGCACGTCGTGCGCTACTCGAATCTCGCTGCTGAGCGGAATCTCCCGCTCGAGCTCGATACGGTCGGCTCTCGGTGGTACCACGATCGTCAGCGGTGAATCGCGAAAAAGATTGCCGCGATGCTGGCGGCCATTCCGACGGCCGCGGTCGTCGTCGGATTGATGAACGGGTGCTGTCTGCCGACTACCAGCTCGTCGCCGGCGGAAAGTCCGAGCTGATCGAGGGTGAGGCCCTGGCTGACGGCTTGCCTCGTCTCATCCGCCGAGCGGAATTCGCGATTTCCGCGCTTGATTACCGATCGCTCGATGTCGGCCGAGCCGGTCGGGCCGCCGGCCATCATGATGGCGTCGGTGATGGGAATGTCCGACCGAACCGCGAAGTAGCCCGGCCGGCTCACCTCACCGAGAACGGCGATCCGCGTCAACGGGGTCACATCCACATCGGTCGCCTTGACGTACTTGAGCACCTCGCTGGTGACGCGCGGTTTTAGCTCGGAGCGCAGGACACCGGCGAGGGGAACGGTAGTGCTGTATGGCAGATCCAGCACCAGCCCTTCTCTCACTACGAGAGTGTCGGTGTGGGCGACGTCGGATCGAACGGTCAGCAGGACACGATCGCCAACCTGGAAATCGCCGTCGGCGAGTCGTCGACGGATTCCGGCAGCCTCCATGGAATTGCCCGAACGTTCGGCTTGTTTCGCCGCGTCGATCAGGGATTCACGCGAGGTAAGCTGGCCGGGGAGGGTCTGGCCACCGACGCGGTCGTGCACCGCACCGACCGCCAGACAAATCGCAACAAGGGATGCACGACGAAGAAGACGTGGCAGCATGAGAGGGCAGATTGGTGTGGACCGCGGTGCGGATGACTCGGAGAATCGCGACAGGGAAACGCATTCGCCATGCTGACGCGACTATGAATGACAGGAGCACGTAACTCGTTGGGGCCCAACCCGTTGCACAGTAGTTCGCGATCCGTGAAGGGCTTGCGCAAGCTCCGATTGTGGCGTCCCCTCAACACTCTTGTGGCTGTTCTTGCGCGAACCTTGTGCGGCCCTGCTTACACCCCAGGTCAGGAAGTCAGAACCAGGCCCTCGGGGGTGGCGATATCGCCGGCCTGTTCCTGGACCTGGGAATCGGCGTAAGAGTACTCGGCGCTGTAGTAGCGGTACGCCCCGCCGCCAGGCACCGCGTTCACGACCGCGCCCAGCAGCCGAATGGGCAGTCTGTCGATGACCTCGAGCTTTGCGGCCGCCAGCTTTCGGTCGGTGTACCCTGGCCGCAACACGATCAGCATTGTGCCGGCTGCCGCGCCCAGAGCGTAGGCGTCGATTCCGGCGCTGAGTGGGGGTGAGTCGATGATCACGACGTCGAACCTCGTTCGCATGGCGTGAACGAGACTGCTCATCAAATCGGAGACGAGGAGCTCCGGCGCGCGATTGCCCCGCGTTCCCCGCGGAATGAGATACAGGTTTTCGGAAGCAGTGGGCCGAACGATCGATTCGACGTCGGTATTCCCCTGCAGATAATCGACGAGACCTGGCGTCACCGACGTCTCGAAAATGTTGTGAAGAGCGCCACGCCGCACGTCGCCATCGATGATGAGGGTCCGATTCCCGGCGCTGGCGAATGCGAGACCGAGATTGGAGGATACGAGCGACTTCCCATCGCCGGTCACCGGACTCGACACACCGACGACGATCGGCGAGTTGTCGGGGAAGTCGTAGCGCAAGGCGAGACGTAGAGTGCGGAACGATTCGACGGCCTGCGACATGAGCAGCATCTGGTACTCGCCGCGGCTGTTCGATTTCAGCTTCGGCACCGTGCCGGCGATGCTGAGGCCCAGTTCGTGGGTCGCTTGCTCAGGGTATCTGAAAGTGGGGTCGAGGCGGTCCTTGATCAGCGCCAGCGCCAGCGCGAGGCCGATGCTTGCGATCACCGCCAGCAGCTTCAGGCGGGGCGCGTCGTTGGTGGCGGGGAAAACCGGCGCCACAGCGGTGTCGAGCACGCTGAGATCCGGAGCGGTCTGTACCTCGGCAATCGACACTTCCTCGTAACGCGCCTTGAGGGAGTTGTAGAGGTTCTCGGCGGCGGACACCCGGCGTTCGAGACGCATATCCTCCGTCACCCGCGCGGGAATCGCGCGCAGCTCGCGGGAACCAGCGTCGATTCTGGTTCCCAGCTCGGGCTCGCGGGCCTTGAGAGCGGTGAGCACTTCCTGCGTGATCTGCGGTATCGTCTGAGTCTCCAGAAGGCGCACGCCCTCTGAAAGCTGCTTGATGCGGGGATTGGCGTCGGTCAGGAACTGCTGCTCGGTTCGCAGCGTCGCCCTGCGCAGTGCAAGCTCCTCGAGTGCGCTCCGGAGCTGCGGTGCATTGTTGAGAATCGCCGGCAGCTGCATGAATGCCTGGGTGTTGATCGGACCGCCGCGCGCCTCGGCGATCGTTCTCTCGAGCACTGCCTGCTCGCTCTGAATTTCCTCCAGGGTCGCCTTCTGCTGGAAATAGTCGGCGAGGACTGGATCGCCGGCCGCCGCTCCCTGCGCGCCGCGACCGGCGGCGCCGGGAAGAGTGATGGTGTTGACGCGGAATTTTTCCAGGTCGTTCTCCGACTCGCGAAGCTGATTCTCCGCCAGCGCAAGCTGATCGGCGAGAATTCTCTTGAACTCGACGAGGTTGCGCTTCTTCAGTTCACCCGACGAGCTGACGAGCCCGGCTGCCCAGGCATTGACGATGCGAGCGGTGCGCTGCGGGTCAGAGCCGCTGAGAGTGATCTTGAGGAATTGTGCATCTTCCGGAAGTGAAGGGTGCACAGCGCCCATCAAGCCCACCGAGACGCTGCGCGGCGTCGTCACGCTGAACGAGATCGTGCGACCTGCCCGCAGGTAGCTGGCGTCCGGAACCCAGCTCATTCCGACCTTTCGCCCGACGGAATCGCCCACGGCACCGCGCTCGACAACCGAGCCATCGCTCGTCGCGAGTGTATAGGCTTTCCCCGTTTTGTCCACGCTGAGCGCGTACGAACCCGACTTTGTCGCCGGCGTCCACTGGAAATTCGCGAACGCTACGGAGTCCGCCGGCAGCGGGTAGTGGACATTGAGCTTGAGGTCGCGGACGATTGGATCGACGATGGCGAAGCTGCGAAGCAGCTCGACCCACGAGACCGAATTGAGCAGCTGCTGCGATCTGATCGGGCCAGTCGTCGGGGCATTCGCCGACGCGTTGATCCACACGCTCGCTTGCGCCTCGTAAGTTGGAGCCGAGCGGCTGGCGGCGTAGCGACCGGCGAAGGTGCCGGCGATCGCGATTGCCAGAATGAGAACGATGTTGCGCCGCAGGGCGTCGAGATAGCGGGACCAGGGCACGCCCTCGCCCTCTGACAGGCCCTGGTTTCTCTGTGACGCTGAAATCCAGTCGACACCTGAGGGAGCGCCGGGAATCGGTGCAACCGGGAAATTATTCTGGGAGGATGACGCGCGCATCTCTGAGGCAGCTATCGAAGTGAGTGATATCGGTCTGAGGTGACGTCACGCGGTACCGCAATTAGCCGCCCACACTGAATGCCTTACGCTGCAACGACTTACACAAACTTTTTGAAGCGAGGTGTTGCAACGATGCAACGATCGGGTGTCGGCCCTCCGCGAGGCGACATGAGCGCGGAGGGCCGACATCAACGCCTCGGAACTATGACGGGGAGAGAAGAGCGAGGACCTAAATGCGCTCTTCTCTGATGACGGAGAGATCCACGGGCTGCTCCGTCATTCCACCCGGCTCACCGATCTCCCTACGGAATCCCTGACGCTCGAGGAGCCGATAGAGGGTCGTTCGGTCGACGCTGGCGAGCCGCGCTGCACGCGACATATTGCCCGACGCTCGGGCCACTAGCCGGGTGACGTACGTCTTTTCGAAGCTGGCGAGCACCTGCTCCTTGGCGACGTGGTACGCGTCGCTCGAAGGCAACGACGGGACGCCGGTCAGAGCCGCTCCGAGGTCGACTTCCTGGTCCAGCGGAAGCTGGTGGATTTGAATCTTGGATCCCGGCTGTGCGAGAATCGTGACGTGCTCGACGAAGTTCTGCAGCTCGCGCACGTTGCCGCGCCACGGGCGTGAGACCAGGAAATCAAGGGTCTCATCGCTGAACTCGGCGATGGCGTCCTTCGGAGAGCGGTGCCTCCCCCAGAAGACGCGCAGGAAGTGATTCGCGAGGAGCGGAATATCCTCGGTGCGGTCGCGAAGCGGCGGGATCACCACCTGAACGACGTTCAGGCGGTAGTAGAGATCTTCGCGAAGCTGCCTGCTGCGTATTGCCTCACGTGGATCCCGGTTGGTCGCCGACACGAATCTGACGTCCACGACGGCGTCTTCCTGCTCGCTGCCGACGCGGCGCACGATGCCGTCCTGGAGCACGCGGAGCATCTTGGCCTGGAGCGGCATCGACATCTCGCTCAGCTCGTCGAGGAAGAGGGTACCCCCATCGGCCAGCTCGAGCAGTCCCATCTTCTCCCGATCCGCGCCGGTAAAAGCTCCTTTGCGGTGTCCGAACATCTCCGACTCCAGCAGCTGCTCAGGAATGGCGGCGCAGTTGATCGGAACCAGCCGCCGTTTCGAGCGGCGGCTGTGCTGGTGGATGAATTGGGCGAGAACTTCCTTACCAGTTCCAGTCTCGCCGACGATCATGACCGCGGCGTTGGTCGCGGCGGCCTTCTTGGCCAGCTCCGTCGCGCGACGGAACGCGGGCGAAGCTCCGACCAGAAGTCCGGCTCCGACGCCTTCCTGGGTGCCCACTGCCGACCCGTTGGTCTGGTTGCGGCTCGCGACGGTGTGCGCGGCGCGGCCGAGCAGCAGCTGAAGCTGGGTCCCCGAGTACGGCTTGGAGAGGTATTCCCAGGCTCCGATCTGCATCGCTTCGATGCTGGAGTCCACGCTGGGATTGCCCGTCATCAGAACGACGAGGGTATTCGGAGCGGTCCCCATGACTGTCTTGAGCACGTCGATTCCGGAGACCGGCGTCATGTAAACATCGACGAACATGATGTCGAACTTCGAGCGGCGAACCATTTCAATGGCTTCGTCGCCTCGGGCTGTGACTTCGACAATGAAGCCCTCGCTGCGCAGCACGCTGGCGCAGCCCTCACGGAGGGTTCGGTCGTCGTCAACGATCAGCGCACGCAACTTCTCGACTGAGGGGTTATAAAGCGGGGCAGAGCTCGAAACTGGGCGGAAGTCGCGTCTAGCCAAGGCGCTGGTCATGTGGTCCCGTCGTTGTGGCGCGGTGTGGACAAAGTTGTAGCGCGAAACTTCGTGATCGAAGGGACACAACGTACTGAAACCAATCCGTTGGGCAATAGTATTTTTTTCCCAACTGCTGAGGTGCCGCACAGGTCACTATGCGCGTTAAGGCCCTCTATTAGCGCTCAACGCGACGACCTACTCCTCCGATCCCCTCAGGGTGAGCGCCGCTCCACAGAAATGTTGCATTGACGCAACAGGTCTGGACCAGTTGTTTGTGTAACCCCGAATGCAGAGCGCTCGATACAGGGTGTCGTGGAGTTACCGAAACACATTTGGTTGCTCAAACGGCGAAATAGTGCGAAACGCCGCTGGCGACACCGGCGGGGTTCACGATAGGTTGTGTCAGCAGACCGCCAACACGCCCCGCGAATGACAGCGCCCGATCCGACTCCGAAGGAAACCATCTTGCTCGTCGACGACGAACAGTCCGTTCGCGCGATCGTCCTCAAAATCCTGCGCCGGGCGCAGTACAATGTCCTGGAGGCAGAAAACGGCGAGGCTGCTTTGCGGATCGCCGGCAGTCATCCCGGCAAGATCGACTTGGTTATCACGGACATGTTCATGCCCGGGTTGCGCGGTCCCGAGGTCGTCGAGCGGCTTGCCCCGACCCGGCCGGGGCTGCGCGCGCTGTTCATGTCCGGTTATGCCGACCAGGACGCCCGGACTGGGGTGCCACCGGGCGCAAATTTTCTGAACAAGCCGTTCTCAGGTAAGGAGTTGGCAAACGCCGTTGAATCCGTGCTGAAAGGGCCTACTATTTCATAGCCGGACGGCGGGAGTCAGACGACGACTCCCGCCCGTGCCATCAGCTGCTTCAAACCCTCGAGCGGCAGCGCGCCCGATTGCCGGGCAACCTCTTTTCCGTCCCTGAACACGATCGTGGTCGGGATGCCGCGGATATTGAATCCGGACGCGATTCGGGCGGAGTGATCGGTGTTCAGCTTTCCGATCAGCGCCTTGCCCTGGAGGTGCGAGGCAAGGGCATCGACCGCGGGCGCCATCATTCGACACGGTCCACACCAGTCGGCGTAAAAGTCAACCGCCACGGGGATGTCGCTCTCGCTGATGGTGCGCGCGAAGGTCTCGTCGTTGAGCGCCACCGGGCGCTCCAGGAGAATCGGACGAGCGCATTTCCCGCACTTTGGCCCCGCCGTCACCTTCTCCGCGTCAATGCGGTTCCACGTATTGCAAAACTGACATCTGACCGTGAGCTTCCGACTCGGCGCTGCTTCGGCCGTTCCCGTCTCCGCTTCCATTCGCTCCTCGAGGATTACCAGGTTCACATGACCAGCTCACAACTGCAAAATACACCGCAGGCAGGGGAGGTCGCGCCCGACTTCACGGCCGCGTCCACTTCAGGTAAGGACGTCTCACTCTCGTCATTCCGCGGCAAGAGCAGCGTGCTCCTCGCGTTCTTTCCCCTCGCCTTCACCGGGACGTGCACGAAGGAGCTGGCGTGCTTCACGGAAGACTTCGATCGGTTCGCCGGCAAGGGCGTGGAGATCCTTCCCATCTCCGTAGACTCGACGGCGTCGCTGCGTGAGTTCAAGAACAAGCTGGCGATGAAGACCGACCTGCTCAGCGACTTCAAGCGCGACATATCTCGCGCCTACGGCGTGCTCAACGAAGACCGCTTTTTCTCCAATCGTGCCTACTTCCTCATCGACCGCGAGGGGACCATCAGATGGTCACACGTCGAATCGAATAATGGGGAGCGTCGGGAGAACGGAGAGATTCTGGCCGCGATCGAACTGATGAGCTAAGATTTTAACAGTTACGGCCCTCCAGGGGGACTTAACTCGTTTTCCGGCGCGTTTTCCGGTTGCCGGGCATTGCCCGATTCGTCCATCTGTAGACAAGAATTGTGGTGCACCCTGGGGCGGGCGGAGACTTTTTCCGACGCCTCCGACGGAGGTTTTCAGGATGGCCAACACAAACAGAAAAAATGCACATTCCAGCGCGCTCGGCTTCACCATTTACGAGCTGCTGGTTGTCGTAGTGATACTGGGCATTCTGGCGGGCATGGTCGGGCCGGCGATGTCACGCATCGTTCGCCACCAGCGTGTCAATCGCGCCGCAACCGTCATCGCCTCTGATCTGCAGAATGCGTTTGCCGTCGCGGCCAGACAGCGTGAGCCCGTGCGCATCCAGGCCGACGCTGCGAGCCGCAGCTATCAGTTCGTCGATAGAAAAACGGGCGCCATTCTGAGAATCAGAACGTTCTACGGCGATACGTCCGAGTACCGCCTGAGTACGCTCAACTTCAATCCCGCGACTATCGATGTATTCCCCAACGGCGTCTCGTCGAGCCCTGTGGTGATCGACCTCGCCAACGGTGACTACGCGCGACAGATCACAGCCAGCTCCGCCGGATTCGTGAGGGTCAAATAATGAGAGTGTCAGTGCGTCGTGAGGCTCCCGCGGACGCGGTTGCAGCCGGAAACGAAAGAAAAGGAATCGCGCTCGTCGAAGTGATCGTTGCCATGGTTCTCCTGGCAGTCGCCGTGTCTTCTCTGGCCGCGCTGGTTTATTCGGTGTCGCGTCAGGGGCTCGTGGCGACCGGCAACGCATACCGAAACGGCGTTCTGATGCAGGAAGTGAATCGCCTCGAGGGCATTCCGTACGACTCCGTAAAGGTTGGATCGACAACGACCACGGTGAGCACCGGCACCTATCCGCACACCCGGGTAGTGACGGTGACCGAGCCGTCCTTGAACGTCGTCAAGTCGGTGACCGTCGTAGTGAAGCCATCGAACCCGGTGTTCAAGCCGGATACGGTGTCTTTCATCCGGACCAAGGCGCGTACGTCGCGAGTGCTCTGCACCGACTGTCCCCAGGGGTAAGCCAATGAGACAAAATCATAACGGCCGCGCCCGCCGCGGCTTTACAATCATCGAGCTCCTCGTCGGCATCGTGATTTTTGCGATCGTCGGCGCGCTGTTCACCAGGATGCTGACGGTGCAGGGTAAGTTCTTCGACCGACAGGGGATGGGCAACGCCGCCCGCAACGTCTCGCGGGCTTCGCTCAACCGTGTCGTATCGGACTTCCGAATGATCGAGGCGAGTGGCGGTGTCGTTGCGGCGTCGCCCACCTCGCTGACCATCCGCGTGCCCTTCGCCATCGGCATCATCTGCAAGAACATCGCTGGTGGAACCGCGCTCAGTCTTCTTCCGGTTGACTCGACGACTTATGCCAATGCCGCCACTTCCTCCGGCTTCTACGGCTACGCGTGGCGAGCTTCGGCGACCGGCGTTTACACCTATGTAGAGAATCCGGCGACGCTGGCGGCGGGGACCGTCACAGATTGCACGAGCGTAAACGTGACCGCCGTCCCGAACGGAAAGACGGTGACGATCACACCGGCAGCGCCCGCCAACACGGGGCTTGGCACTCCGGTATTTCTCTACTCGAAGGTCAAGTACGAGTTCAAGGCTTCGACGGCGGTGCCGGGGAAGCTGGGTTTGTACAGATCGACCATCGCAGCGAACGGCACCACGACTTCTGAGGAGCTCGTCGCGCCCTTCGCCAATACGGCGCATTGGGAGTTTTATACCGTCAGCAGCGGAACCACGCCCCAGGCAGCCGTGCCGGGAAATCTGGCCGACTTGCGGGGACTCGATCTGCATCTGGACGGCATGAGCGAGAGCATTGCCGCGGGACGCACAACTCAGGAACAAGCACCTTTCACCACTGCGGTCTTTTTCAAGAACCGCATCAACTAGCCGAGAGGCTTGACTATATGCCGAACACTACCGAACGCCGCGGTTTTGCGATTCCGATCGCCGTCCTCGTGATTGCTGTTCTCACGATCATGGTCGCCGGAGGTTTCTCTCTGGTGAGCGCGGAGCGCAGATCGGTCGCCGATCAGAAGTCCCAGATCTCCGCATTCAGAATCGCCGAGCAGGGATTGGAGCTGTTCCTGGTGCGCCGCGACTCGCTGATGACGGCGAAATACGGCGCCGCCGGCTACAGTCACGTCCCCGGGATCGGGGACAGCCTGCGCATACCGGTGACGGGCGGCTACGCTGACGTCAAGCTCACCCGTCTTCGCGCGCCGACTGGATCTCAGTCCGGTATGTACGTGCTGCGCTCGATGGGCACCGAGACGACTGGCGCCTATGCTGGAACTCCGCAAGGCGTGCGTACAGTCGCGCAGTACGTGCTGTGGGAACCCGCCCAAATGCAGGTTCTGGCGGGTTGGACCGCACTCTCTGGCCTCCAGAAAAACGGTGCTGCCGGAACGATCGGTGGTATCGACCTTTGCGGTGATTCGGCGGCAGTGGCCGGAGTCGTGGTACCGATGAACCCGGGATACACCGGCAAGGTGGTGGAAGTCGGCAATCCGCCAATTGATTCAGTCGCGCCGGACTCCGTCGCGATCGATTGGAACGGAATCGTCAACCTCGGCGCCATCACGCCTACGATCACGCTTCCGGGCGGATCGTGGCCGACCGCAGCGCTCCAGGATACCACCTATTATCCGATCATTCGCGTCAACGGCGACCTTTCGCTGCCGTCTTCTGGCCAGGGCATGCTCATCGTGACCGGCAACCTGACGATCAGCGGGTCTACCACCTGGAAGGGCGTACTGCTCGTCGGTGGAGACATTACATCCAACGGTAACAACGGCGTTCAGGGCGCAACGGTGAGTGGGCTGAACGTCAAGCTCGGCACCTACGTTCCCTCGTCGACGGCGAACGGCACCAAGCAGTACAACTACAACTCGTGCTCAGTCGCCAAGGCGACTACCACGATGGGAGCTCTTGTCACCCTGCGTAACACCTGGGTCGACAACTGGGTGGAGTACTGATGCGGGCCGACGGCCGCCCTCTTGGGAGGGCCCGTCGGGGGTTCGTGATCGGCGAGCTGCTGGTCGCGCTCCTGCTTCTCGCGGTAGCAGTCTCGTCACTGGCAGCACTCATGTACTCGGTGTCTCGCCGTCCGGTTGGACGCGGCGACGCCGAGTGCGTGGCCAGCGCGGCGGCGCTGGGGAAGTGCGTCCCGCCCAAGCCCGCTACGCCAGCAGGCTCCAAACTGCTCCGTTCGGGATGTGAGACACACTCGGTCTTCGATCGGCGTCCCTGCAGGGATTCGCTGGGCACCCCCGACACCACCGGCGGCGTAGTTGTGAAGGGAAGAACCGATTCCGCCGCGCTCGCGATGCTGGCAAAGAGGCAAAAGTCAGAGAAGGCAACCGCAAGACCGAACCGGGGCTTCATTCGCTAAGGCGCAGAGCGACGCGCCGCGTCGTTGAACCACGTAAAGCCGATGTGTAGCTTTGGAAGGGGCGGACGATGAGCGTCCGCCCCTTTGCGTTTCGCGTTCTACCCCGCCGATGAAAATCCTCGTAATCGAAGACGACCCGACTGTCGGACAATTCGTGAAGAGAGGGTTCGAGGAGCAGCGCTGGGGCGTCGATCTCGTCGCCAACGGCGACGACGGCGAGGCGCGGGCGGTAGCCGAGGAGTACGACGTGATCGTGCTCGACATGCGCCTGCCGGGTAAATCCGGCGCCCAGGTTCTTCACGATCTCAGAGCCCGCGGCTTCGACCGACCAGTCCTGATACTGACGGCGCAGGATGCGGTCGATTCCAAGGTCGAGACCCTGCGTGCCGGCGCCGACGACTACGTGACCAAGCCCTTCGCATTCGAGGAGCTGCTGGCCCGGGTAGAGGCGCTGTCGCGTCGACCGCGGGCGCGCATCTCACCCGTTCTCAAGGTCCTGGACCTTACTCTCAACCTCGACACCCGCGAGGTCGCCCGCGGCGGACACTCGATGGAGCTTACGCCCAAGGAATACACGGTGCTCGAATATCTGATGCGCCACGCGGGAAGGGTCATGAGCCGCACCCTCATCACGGAATACGCGTGGGGCTACCACTTCGATCCGGGGACCAACATCGTCGATGTCGTCATCAACCATCTTCGGAAGAAGATCGACAGCAACACTTCGCGTAAGCTGATTCACACCATTCGCGGCGTCGGGTATGTGATACGCGAGGAGACCAGCACGGGTAAGGGCAGCTAGCCGGCGATGTTCTCGACCCGCGCCAAGCTCACCGCGGCATTCGTGGCCGGCCTGATCGCCATCACTGTGACGCTGTTTCTGGCGATCCTGGCGGCGCGCAACAATGCCGTCTATCACGACATCGCGCAGTACGCGGCGGCGCAGGGCGACCTCGCCGCCAGGACGATCACCGAAGCGTCCCAGGGCGGCAAGAACGTCATGGCGACGAGCGACACCGCCCTGGTACCGGCCCTGACCCCGTCACTCTCGGAGCGTCTTCAGTCGATCCCAGGCTATATAGTAGTGGTCGACACGGCCGGCCGGGTCGTCTATCGGTCCGCCGACGTCATGCGGCTGCAGGGCGACGACATGAACACCCTCCAGGCGCAGCTTCAGGATCTGCCGCAGTCGGGAGAGGCGCTGATCTTCTCACTCGACTCGCTGCAGGAAAAAGTGTTGTTCGTCTCCCATTCGCTCTCGGGGACCCCCGGCGGCCTGAGTCGGATTGCGTCGGGCGCTTTGGCGACGAGGGCGAGCACGGTCCCCCGTGAATATCTGCTCGACTCGCTGGTCATCGTGCCGCTCATCATCGGTGCGGCCGGCGTTGGCGCGTTTCTCTACCTGGGACGCACCCAGCGGCAGCTCGCCCAGATCACGAACGAGATGGCGGCCATCACCGACGGCCGCAGCTTGCACCGACGGCTGTCGCTCGGCGCCGAAGCAACCGACTTTTCCGATCTGGTGGCGACGCTGAACGCCATGGTCGCGCGACTGGAGACATCGTTCGGTGGATTGCGGCGTTTCACCGCCGACGCCAGCCACGAGCTGAAGACGCCATTGGCCGTCCTGCGAGCCGATGTCGAGCGGGCGATGATGGAGTCGTCGAATCAGAACGAGAAAATGGTTGCGCTCGAGGAAGCTCTGCAGGAAGTGCGCAGGATGAGCGATCTGGTGGAGAGCCTGCTCACGCTCGCGCGGGCCGACGAGGGTCGGTTCGATCTCCATCGCGAGCCCGTCGAGCTGCAGCCGCTCGTTCAGGAAGTTTATGAGACGGCGCTGATCCTCGGGGAAGCCCAGGGTGTGACGGTAAACCTGCCGTTCACCGCCGACGTCGTGGTGATGGGCGACCGTACGCGTCTGCGACAGCTTTTCCTGAATCTCGTCACCAACGCCATCAAGTACACGCCGGCCGGCGGGAAAGTGGAGCTGGGGCTCGGCCGGCATCCCGACAACGTGACTTTCGCCGTTCGCGACACGGGAATCGGGATTTCCGCCGCCGACTTCCCGCACATCTTCGAGCGTTTCTGGAGGGCAGACAGAGTCCGCTCGCGAATGTCCGAGCGCGGCGGCTTCGGGTTGGGCCTCGCGATCAGCCAGTGGATCGCGCAGGCGCACGGTGGATCGCTCACCGCGTCGTCGCGCCTCGGGCGGGGCAGTCTCTTCACCGTCACGCTTCCACTCGGCGCCGAAGCGCAGCGCTCATGATGGCGAAGAGATTTCGTTAACGGTCCGGTAATGGACCGATTAGAGCCGCTTCATCCAGATGTAACGAGCGCGCTATGGGTTCTCGGGTAGCAGTCGGAAAGGTTGGTGGGACCGCCTTTCGGAGAAGAAATGCTCGAGACTCTGCTCGAATCCAGATCGCATGAAACGCGTTCGACGGCTGGTGTACTCGTCAGTGTGACCGCGCATACCGCTTTGATCGCCGCCGCGTTGTACGCGACTACACAGGCCAGACTGACGCCGACGCCGGTATCGACCATGGTGCGGCCGGTCTATTTTCCGCCGCGGGTGCAGCCGGTGACCTCCGTTAGATCAGGTCCAACGAGCAGCGCGCCGGGTCTTCACCACCAGATCGTCTTCGCACCCCGGGTCGACGTCGTCGTCACGGCTCCGAGTCTGGATTTGTCGAGCGTGATGTCCAGGGTCACCGATTTCCCGACGAATTCTTCGGACCATGTCGCGACCCGGAGTGCGGCTGCGCCAGGCGACTCACCGACCGGTGCCCTGCGCGCCGATGAGGTGGAGAAACAGGCTGCGCTGGTTCCCGGGATTCGTCCGATCTATCCGGATGCGTTGCGGAGCGCCGGTGTCGAGGGACAGGTGACTGTGGAATTCGTTGTGGACGAGTCGGGGCGTGCGGAAGCGAGCTCCGTCCGATTCCTGCGCTCCGACAACACTTTGTTCGAGGAGTCGGTTCGCTCGGCGCTGCGGCGGATGCGCTTCACTCCGGCCGAAATCGGCGGCCGCAAAGTCAGGCAGCTGGTGCAGATGCCGTTCGTCTTTGCGCTCCAAAAGTAGTTAGGAGTTTCTTAATACTATTTCATTGATTCTTAATCTTGCGGGTATTCCGCCGGATTCTCGTTGGAAACAGTTTTCTGAACGACTTCTAATCGGGTGAGGAATGTTCAACAGACTTCTGGAGTCAAAGGCTACCAAGCAGAAGATGGCCGGCGGCACCATGTTCAGCGTCGTGCTGCACACCGCCCTGATAGGGGGAGCGGTGTATGCGACGGCGCGAGCCGGCGTCAAGGATGAGAAGGCGAAGGCCGAGAAGATTCAGTTCGTCGAGATGAAAAAGGAGCCGCCAAAGGTTCCGGACAAGCCGCCGCCGCCGAAAGAGGTCGTCGTGACCCCGCCTCCACCGAAGGGCTTTCAGGTCCTTCGCGCGCCGGTCAAGATCGACATCAAGATTCCCGAGATCGATCTCTCGAAGGCAGTCACCAATGAAGCCGACTTCAGCGGCAAGGGCGTGAAGGGTGGCACCGGGTCGGGAGTAGTCGGTGGAACCGGACCGGTCACCAACCAGACCTACTTCGAGTTCCAGGTCGAGAAGCCGGCGGAAATGCTGCAGGACAGTCCGAAGCCGAAGTATCCGACGGTGCTGGAGAGCTCGGGCATCTCGGGAGAAGTTCAGGCCCAGTTCGTGGTCAGAAACGACGGCAAGGCCGATGTCGATTCGTTCAAGGTGCTCAAGACGACCAACGAGCTCTTCACCCAGGCTGTGAAGACCGTGCTGCCGAGGATGCATTTCAGTCCCGCGCAGATCGGCGGCAAGCCGGTCAATCAGCTCGTTCAGCAGTCCTTCCAGTTCGCGGTTCCACGTTAAGCCACCCTTCACGGAGTAAACAATGCAGCTGTCATTGATTGACATTTTCAACCAGATGGGCAACTTCGCGAAGGGCATCGTTTTTGTCCTCTCCATCATGTCGATCTGGTCGCTTTCGGTCGCCATCAAGAAGTGGTGGGACCTGCGGGCGGCTCAGAAGGAAACCCGGAAATTCGCCCCCGAGTTCTCGCAGTTCCTCGAGGAAGACAACCTCGGAGAGGCGGTGACGCTCGCCGACAAGTACAAGAAGTCGCACGTCGCCCGCGTCCTCGGCGGTGCCCTCACCGAGATCCGCCCTCTCATCCAGGATGGATCCGTAACGGTTGCCGACATCAACTCGGCTGAGCGCGCGATCGAGCGCGAGATGCTGATGACGATCACGGATCTCAAGCGCGGCCTCGGCATTCTGGCCACCGTCGGCGCCACCGCGCCATTCGTCGGACTGCTCGGCACGACAATGGGAATCGTGAACTCCTTCGCCGCCATGGCCGCCTCCGGATCCGGCGGTCTGGCCTCGATCTCCTCCGGTGTGTCCGAGGCGCTGATCACGACCGCGTTCGGTCTCATCGTCGCGATCCCGGCGGTGTGGCTCTTCAACTACTTCCAGATCAAGATCGACAACCTCACCGCCGAGATGACCTATACGTCGAAGGAAATGATCGACTATATGATCAAGAACGTCTCGGGCACCGGCGAGTTCGGTCGGTCGCGCTTCACGCGTGAGTTCAACACCACGGCGACCGCCGGTAACTCACCCATCTCGCAGTAAATCCCGAGGAGGGTCGAGTCATGGCAATGTCTGCCGGAAGTTCAGGAGGTGTGAAAGCAGCGCCGAACGTGACGCCGATGATCGACGTCATGCTGGTGCTGCTGATCATCTTCATGCTCGTCATCCCGGCGATCACCTCGGGATTCCAGGCGATACCGCCGAGTGGCGTCAATCTCAAGCCGCATCCTGAAGAGGATCAGGATCAGGTTCTGGGCATCGATGCCAACGGCCAGTACTACCTGAACAAGAAAGCCATTCCCAACGCCGAGCTCGGTCAGCGGCTGAACGCGATCTTCGAGAACCGCACCGAGGACAGGCTCCTCTACGTCAAGGCGCACAAGGATCTCCAGTACGGCAAGGTCCTGGACGCGCTGGACATCGCCGCCCACAACCACGTTTCCGTGACGGGCATGATCACCGATCAGCGTCCGGGCACGGTATCGGCCGTTCAGAGCGACAATCTCTTCAACGCTCCGGCGGGAGGAAAGAAATAATGGCAATGTCAGGAGGAGGAGGCGGCGGCGGACTCACGAACGAGATCAACGTCACGCCGATGATCGACGTGCTGTTGGTGCTGCTGATCATCTTCATGATGGTGATCCCGATGTCCCGCAAGGCAATCGACCTGCAGCTGCCCGACCCGACGCCGGATAACACTCCGTCGGGACCGCCGCCGTCGCAGATCGTGCTGGAGGTACTGCCGGGCAACGTCTTCAAGATCAACACGCAACCGGTGTCCAAGGCGGACCTGGGTCGGAGGCTCAAGGAGATTTACGACCCGCGCCCCGACAAGATCATCTTCATCAAGGGTGATCCAGCCGTGAAATACTCGGACGTCATCTCGGCGATGGACGTGGCGCGCGGAGCCGGCGTCAAGATCATTGCGACAACGCCGAAGGATGTGAAATAGCTACGAACCGGATACCGCGTCTTCAGCTGCCGCGGCGGAAGGATCAGGAGTGGAAAGGGGTCATTGCGTCGCTGCTCGTGCACGCACTGATCCTTTTTCTCATTCTGGCTCCGATCGTCGGCTCGTCTGATTTCACTCACGCGCCCTCGGTGGGCGGCGGCGGCCCCGGCCCTGCCGGCGGCGGCGGCGGGGGAATGAACGCGACCGGTGCGCGCGAGGACCGCGTCGAGTTCGTGCGTGTGAAAGCGGATCCGACGGTGATGCCCAAGCCCAAGCCGTTGACGGTCCCGCCGGTGAAACCGAAGGAGCCGAAGCCGCAGGTCGAGTCGCCTGTCACGCCGACTCCGCCAGCGGCGCCGACGACGACGCCGGTGGCGACCACCACGGGCGAAGGAAGTGGCAATACCGGAACGGCGGGCGCAGGTCCCGGCACGGGCGGCGGTGTCGGCTCGGGCGTGGGGACCGGTCGTGGCAGCGCGGTCGGGCCTGGTACCGGAGGTGGCCCGGGCAAGGACTATCCTCCAACGCTGCGCGACCTCTTCATTCCACCGCTGCCGGCTCCGGACAAGATCAAGCCGTACCACCTGATCGCCTGGTTCGACGTCGACGAAAAGGGCAACGCCCGCCTGATCGCGTTCAATCCTTCAAAGGATGGCGGGTACAATCGGCGTCTCGAGGAAGTGCTTCGGTCGCTGAGATTTCGTCCCGGCGTCCACGCCGACGGCAGTCCGATGAGAGACACAGTCGACGTACACTTCATCTTTTGACTGCGGACTGAGGACTCGGGGCTGCGGACCGCGTACCAACGGCATTGCGTATTGCCGACTGACTGCGAATTGGGAGACTAACTGCGAGCTGCGTACAATCACGTGGATAGCACTGCTTTCGATTTCGCTGTCGGCCCTCACTCCGCTCTCCGCACAGGCCGACCGTCCGCATCGCGGAGTTAGTCTCCCAATCCGCAGTTAGTCAGCAGCACGCAGTGCCGTTCGTCCTCTTTTCCGCAGCACCGAGTCCTCAGTCCGCAGCCGTCCAGCGACTAGCAAAAACTGACTGGCGACGGTAACTTCCCGCCGCTGTTCAGGAGGGAAACACCAGGCGGAAACCGGATTTTGCGAGGGCCAGCTTTGACCACCACGACAGCCACGGCCGAAACCGCTGCGTCGTCGCGCGAGTTCGTCAAAGCGCTGACGCTCACCGACGCCACGATGCTCGTCGCCGGCTCGATGATCGGATCGGGAATCTTCATCGTGTCGGCGGACATATCGCGGACTGTCGGCTCGCCCTTCTGGCTGTTGATGGCGTGGGTGGTGTCGGGGGTCGTCACGGTGTTCGGGGCGCTCGCTTACGGGGAGCTCGCGGCCATGTATCCCCGTGCCGGCGGACAATACGTGTTCCTCCGAGAGTCCATGGGTCATCTCATGGGCTTTCTTTACGGATGGACCCTTTTCGTGGTCATCCAGACCGGTACCATCGCGGCGGTCGCCGTCGCCTTCGGAAAGTTTCTCGGGGTCCTGTGGCCGGCGATTACTCCGAACCTGTACTCGTGGTTTCCTCAAATGGAATTCACCACGGCAGGCGGTCCGATTCAACTCGGGCTTTCACCTCAGCGCCTGATCGCTCTCGTAACGATCTGGATTCTGACCTGGATCAATCTTCGCGGCATCAAGGAAGGGAAGTGGGTGCAGACGACGCTGACGGTCGTCAAAACCGTCGCGCTGGCGGGCCTGATTCTGCTCGGTTTGACGATTGGACGTCATGCTGAAGCGATCGCCGCCAACTTCTCGCATGGCAACTTCAACCCGGTCGCGCTCACTCCCGCCTTCGTGATCGCGTTTGGGTCGGCCCTCGTCGGGTCCCTGTTCTCGAGCGATGCCTGGAACAACGTCACCTTCGCCGCTGCCGAAGTACAGTCTCCGCAGCGAAATCTTCCCCGGGCGCTCATTTATGGCACCGGCCTGGTTTGCATTCTGTACCTCCTTGCCAACGTCTCATACCTGAACGTGCTGCCCGCGCACGGAGATGCGAACGGCGCCACTGTGATGGCCCGCGGGATCGACCACGCGACCCAGGATCGCGTCGCCAGCGCGGTGGCCGAGACTGTCTTCGGAGCGGCCGGCGCCTCGATTATGGCGGCGCTGATACTGATCTCGACGTTCGGATGCAACAACGGGCTCATTCTCTCCGGCGCGCGTGTCTACTACGCGATGGCGCGCGACAAGCTGTTCTTCCGAAAGACCGGCACGCTCAACAGGCACAGCGTCCCGGCGGCAGCGCTGATAGCGCAGTCGATCTGGACGAGTTTGCTGTGTCTGACCGGAACGTACGGGCAGCTGCTGAACTACGTGATTTTCGCGGCGCTGGTGTTTTACGCCCTCACGACGGTGGGTCTTTTCCGCTTGCGTAGATTGCGGCCGGATGCGGAGCGGCCCTACAGGGTCGTTGGCTACCCAGTTCTGCCCGCTCTATACATCATTCTCGCATCGGCGATCGCCATTATTCTGCTGATCGCCGATCAAACCCGGGCCCAGGCGATTTCCGGGCTCGTGATAGTACTGCTTGGCGTCCCGATCTATTTCATCTGGCGCAGGATCGAAGGCGCACCGGCGCGCTGAGCGCAAGGCGGCTCGTGGCTCGACGCCGCACGTTAATCACCCTGGAGAATTACGAATGAATCGGAAGTTTGCAGCAGTAGTTGCTACGTTGGTGGCCGTCTTTTCGATGCTGAGCGCCGCGGTTCTCGGCGCGCAGGGAGTCGCGCAAAACCGGACCGACAGCTCCATCGCTGCGGCGGCGACGGGGACGGCACAGCCAGTAGCAGTCGAGCATCAGGCAGGCGGGGAGGCCAACCTCGTCATTCCCGACCTCACCCAGGTGAGCTTCCTCGGCGGAATTCATGGACGCTCGCTGTTGATGAGCGGCCTGGTGGTCTGCGCGCTGGGTCTCTTGTTCGGCCTCGTGATGTACGGCCAGCTGAAGCGGATGGCCGTGCACCAGTCGATGCGGGAAATCTCCGAGCTGATCTACGAGACTTGCAAGACCTATCTGATTACTCAAGGAAAATTCATTCTGATTCTCGAAGTCTTCATTGGCTTCGTGATTCTGCTGTACTTCGGATTCTTGCTGAAGTTCGCGGCGGCCAAAGTCGTCATCATCCTGCTGTTCAGCCTCATCGGCATCGCTGGCAGCTACGGCGTGGCGTGGTTCGGGATCCGGATCAACACCTTCGCCAACTCGCGAACGGCGTTCGCCAGTCTACGGGGCAAGCCATACCCTTGCTATTCGATTCCACTCAAGGCCGGCATGAGCATCGGCATGCTTCTCATCAGCGTCGAGCTGGTGATGATGCTGTTCATTCTGCTGTTCATCCCCGGTGACTATGCCGGGCCGTGCTTCATCGGCTTCGCGATTGGTGAATCACTGGGCGCGGCGGCGCTGCGCATCGCCGGCGGAATCTTCACCAAGATCGCCGACATTGGGGCTGATCTCATGAAGATCGTGTTCAACGTCAAGGAAGACGATGCGCGCAACCCGGGCGTGATCGCCGACTGCACCGGCGACAACGCCGGAGACTCGGTGGGCCCCAGCGCTGACGGCTTCGAGACTTACGGCGTCACCGGTGTCGCGCTCATCTCGTTCATCGTGCTGGCGGTGCGCGAGCCGTCCGTGCAAGTGCAGCTGCTGGTGTGGATCTTCGTCATGCGCATCATGATGATCGTCGCCAGCGGCCTGTCGTATCTGATCAACGAAGCAATTGCCAGGGCACGTTACGTCAACGCTGACGACATGGATTACGAGGCGCCGCTGACATCGCTGGTGTGGCTCACGTCGCTGATATCGGTAGCCCTGACCTTCCTCGTTTCGTACCTGCTGCTGCCGAGTCTCGGCGACGGTTCGCTGTGGTGGAAGCTGTCGGCGGTGATCACCTGCGGCACGCTGGCGGGCGCGATCATTCCGGAGTTGGTGAAGGTTTTCACGTCGGTCAAGTCGGCGCACGTCAAGGAAGTGGTGATCTCCTCGCGCGAAGGCGGCGCTTCGCTCAACATTCTGTCGGGCTTCGTGGCCGGAAACTTCAGCGCCTTCTGGCTTGGAATGTCGATCATGGTGCTGATGGCGATCGGCTTCCTCATCAGCACGACCGGCTTCGGGACGCTGATGATCGCACCGGCAGTGTTCGCATTCGGCCTGGTGGCGTTCGGATTTCTCGGCATGGGCCCGGTCACGATCGCGGTCGATTCGTACGGGCCGGTCACAGACAACGCCCAATCGGTGTTCGAGCTCTCGCTGATCGAGCAGGTGCCGGGAATCAGCGAGGAGATCAGGAACACGTACGGATTCGAACCCCACTTCGAGCGGGCAAAGGATCTGTTGGAGGAGAACGACGGTGCGGGCAACACCTTCAAGGCGACCGCAAAGCCGGTGTTGATCGGCACGGCGGTGGTCGGCGCGACTACGATGATCTTCTCGATCATCGTGGGACTGACCCACGGCCTGCAGCCGGAGTTCATCGCCAATCTGTCGATCCTGCACCCGCCATTCCTGCTCGGCCTCATCACGGGCGGGGCGGTGATCTACTGGTTTACCGGCGCCTCGACCCAGGCCGTGACGACTGGCGCCTATCGCGCTGTCGAGTTCATCAAGGCCAACATCAATCTCGAGAGCACCGCCCGCGCTTCGGTAGCGGACAGCAAGAAAGTCGTCGAGATATGCACGAAATACGCTCAGCAGGGAATGTTCAACATCTTCCTGACGGTATTCTTTGCGACGCTGGCCTTCGCGTTCGTGGAGCCGTACTTCTTCATCGGCTATCTGATATCGATCGCGCTGTTCGGTCTCTTCCAGGCGATCTTCATGGCCAACGCCGGCGGCGCCTGGGACAACGCCAAGAAGATCGTCGAGGTCGAGCTCAAGCAGAAAGGAACTCCGCTGCACGCGGCGACCGTCGTCGGCGACACGGTCGGCGATCCATTCAAGGACACCTCCTCGGTGGCGCTCAATCCAATCATCAAGTTCACGACGCTGTTCGGACTGCTGGCGGTGGAGCTCGCCGTTTCACTCACCGCGGATAAGGGCTCGACCCTGACACACATTCTCGCTGCGATCTTTTTCCTCATCTCGGTGACGTTCGTGTGGCGGTCGTTCTACGCCATGCGCGTCAAGAGTGCTGTCGCCTAACTCGTGCGAGTGACACCTTACCCTGGCGGGTCGCAAGGCCTGCCAGGGTAATCCTTTTTCCGACACCAGATGATTCGATCTCTGTTCGCGCGCAAACCGATCGCCGAGCTGCTGGCGGAAGGCGAGAATCCGCAGGGCTTGAGGAGAGCGCTGGGCTCCGGGGATCTGATCATGCTGGCAATCGGAGCGGTGATCGGCGCCGGAATTTTCGGTTCTATCGGATCCGCCGCGGCGGGGCAGGTGGACGCGGCGGGCAACGTGATTCGGGTGGGTGCGGGCCCGGCGCTGGTGTTGTCGTTTCTGCTGCTAGGCGCCGCATGCGCGCTGGCGGGCCTGTGCTACGCCGAGCTGGCGTCGATGATACCGCAAGCCGGCAGCGCCTACGCCTACTCCTATGCGACGCTCGGCGAGCTGGTGGCGTGGATCATCGGCTGGGACCTGATCCTCGAGTACGCGGTCGGCAACGTCGCGGTGGCGATTTCGTGGGGCGACTATTTCAAGTCTCTGGTCGGCGGCTGGATTTCGATTCCGGACTGGCTCACCACCGGATATAGAACCGCTCTACTCAGCTCGAAGCCGGAGATTCACGGGCTGCTCCAGACTGCGCCGCACGTGGCGGGAATCCCCATCCTGGTGAACGTCCCGGCGTTCGCGATCGTTGCTCTCATTACCTGGCTGCTCCTCAGGGGCGTCAGAGAAAGCGCTCGGGCGAATAACATCATGGTGGCGATCAAGCTGTTGGTGCTCGCGCTCTTTATCATCATGGGCGCCCAGCACATCAACACCGCGAACTATCACCCGTTCGCCCCAAACGGCTTCACCGGAATTCATCAAGGCGCGGCGATCGTCTTCTTCGCCTACATCGGCTTCGACGCGATCTCCACCGCGGCGGAGGAGACCAAAAACCCTCAGCGCAACCTCCCGATCGGTATCCTGGGCGGACTGGCAATCTGTACGGTGATTTACGTCATCATCGGCGCCGTGCTGACGGGAATGGTGCCTTCGAAGGATCTCGGCACTGCGGCGGATCCTCTGGCGTTTGCGTTGAACGCGACAGGCATGACCAGCATCGCCAAGATCGTGGCGCTTGGCGCCGTCGTGTCGATGGCGGCGGTGCTTCTCGTCTTCCAGTATGGGCAGCCGCGGATTTTCTTTGCGATGGCGAGAGACGGACTGCTGCCGCACTGGGCGAGCAAGGTGCACGGGAAGTATCGAACTCCCTACATCACCACGATTCTAACGGGTGTGTTCGTGGCGCTGTGGTCGCTGATCGGCGACGCGGGAGAGACCTACGATCTCACCAACATCGGGACTCTGTTCGCGTTCACCCTCGTCTGCATCGGTGTGATCGTGCTGCGCTACACCGATCCCGCGCGTCCGCGTCCGTTCCGGGTGCCTTTCGTCCACGTCGTTGGAATCGTCGGCGCGGCGCTCTGTGTCTTTGTCATGCGCGGCCTGCCGAGCCTGGCCTGGGTCCGTTTCGGCTGGTGGCTGGTGATCGGGCTCGTGCTCTACGTTCTTTACGGGTACGGACACTCGACACTCAGGCGCAGCAGCAGACCGGTTCCCGTCGAGCCACCACCTCCGATAGGCCGCTGACGGGCAACGCCCTGAGCACAATCGCATGGCCGTGATCTTCCGCAACCTCCGACGCATCTCGCTGACATCGTGGATCATCATCTCGATGGTGGTGGGCGTCCTCATCGGGGTGTGGGCGCCACAGCTGGCGGTGACGCTGAAGCCGCTCTCGAACGTGTTCCTGCGGATGATCAAATCGATCGTCGCCCCGCTGATATTCGGGACTCTGGTGGTGGGGATCGCGGGTCACGGCGACGACATGAAGCGCGTCGGGAGACTCGCCCTCAAGTCGATCATCTACTTCGAGCTTGTAACGACCCTGGCGCTGGCGATCGGATTGCTGGCTGTGAACATAATTCGGCCGGGCGCGGGCGTTGCGCTCGCCGCTTCACCCGAAGCGGGAAAGGAGCTGGCGCAAAACACGCAAACCGGAACCGGCTTCCTCGAGCATCTGGTGCCGACAAGCTTCTTCGACGCGGCGGCGAAGAATGAAGTTCTGCAGGTCGTTTTCTTTGCGGTCATCTTCGCCGTTGCACTGTCCAGGGTTCAGGGGCGCTCCAAGGCTGTCGTGCTCGCCGGCTGCGAAGGTCTGGCTGACGTCATGTTCAAGTTCACCATGATCGTGATGTACTTCGCTCCGTTCGGCATCGGCGCCGCGATCGCGGCGACCGTCGGGACAAGCGGACTCGGCGTGTTGCTGAACCTCGGAAAGCTGGTTCTCACGCTCTACGGCGCTCTGCTCGCTTTCTTCCTCCTGGTGTTGCTGCCGGTCGCCTGGATCTTTCGAGTGCCCATTGGTCTTTTCGCGAGGGCGGTCAAATCTCCGGCGCTGATCGCATTTTCCACCACCTCGTCAGAGGCGGCTTTGCCGCTGGCGATGCAATCGATGGAAGCGATCGGAGTTCCACGCCGGATAGTCGCGTTCGTGATGCCGACCGGCTACTCGTTCAACCTCGACGGGTCCACGCTCTACCTGGCCGTCGCGTCGGTGTTCGTCGCGCAGGCGGCGGGGCATCCGATGACGCTCGGCACGCAGCTGCTGATGATGGTGACACTGATGATCACCAGCAAAGGCGTTGCCGCCGTGTCGCGCGCTTCACTGGTGATTCTCTCCGGCACGCTCGCCACTTTTGGTCTGCCGCTCGAAGGAGTCGCCATCATTCTCGGTGTCGACGCGCTGATGGACATGGCGCGCACCACCACCAACGTCGTTGGCAACTGTCTCGCGACAGTCGTGATGGCTAGGTGGGAAGGTGAATACGCCGAGCCGCAGCCCGAAGCGCTCCTCGCGCTGGAAGGACTTCTTCGGAACGAATCTGCGCCCCCGGCACCGCGGACTTCAGGCGCTGCTCCAGCCGCTTCCTGAGCGGTGAGCTCCGCTCCATGAGACCGCCGCTCAGAGCGACGGCAATTGCCGCGCGCTCATCCGTGAAGAGCTGACGGGCCAGCGCCCGTACGTGGAGCACCAGCTCTTCGGCCGCCAGCGTGAGAAGCGCGTTGGCGCGTGGGTCGCCGGCCGCCGCGGTGCTGAACACGACGGGGACCAGGGACGCGAAGGTCCGCGCGTCGGCTCCGGCTGCCCAGGGAATGAGATCCTGAATGTCCTCGCACTGCGTTGCCGCGAGAATCGGGAAGAGGAGCGCGGTCGGCGGCTCCCGACCGTCGCTCGAGGCGGCGACGATGCCGAGCGCTTTTCGGCCGATCCATCCGCCACTGCCCTCGTCGCCGAAGGTCGGACCCCAGCCTCCACAGCGGACGAGCTCGCCGGCCGGGCTGCGGCCGTAGGCGATCGAGCCCGTGCCGACGACGAGCAGAATTCCCGCTCGGTCCTCGAAGGCGTCGTACATGGCGATTAGCCCGTCGGAGTCTATGATCACTTCCTCGGCCAGCTCCTTCGCATCGAGAGCGCCGTGGAGCGCGCGACGGTCTTCGTCTCTTCCGGTGCCCGCGACACCGCAGTAGAGCACGCGCGGCAAAACGGCGCCAGGCAACGCGATTTCCGAGAGGGCCCGCGCCACCAGCTCGCCGATCACTTCTGCCGAGCGCGCTGCCTCGCCGGGAGCGACAGCTGACTTCGGCCCCTCGGCGCTGGCGAGCACTTCACCCTCTGCCGTGCCGACGAGCACGCGAGTCTTCGACCCGCCACCGTCTACTCCAATTACGATCTCACTCATTTCCAGCGGTCCGCACCTGTTGGCGCGGGGTGCGTGAAGGAGGAGAGAATACCGACGCCGACGGTAAAGGACGTGCCGATGAGCACGTACCAGGGCCACGCGATCGTCGAAAGTGTCGTCAACGTTCCCTTGATCGATGGAAAGAGTGGCATCATCTGCTTTGCGAACACAACAAAGCTCATGGCGACAATGCCGATCGCCATTCCGGTAATCGCGTCCCTCTGGATCGCTCTGCGCCAGAGCATGCCGAGGAAGAACCCGCCGAGCAGGGCGCCGTACGTAAAAGACGCGATCGATAGCGCGACGACCACGACCGGCGTGTTCTGCGCGGGATAGAGCAGCGCCATCACCAGCAGGACGACGCCCCAGAACATGGTGAAGAGCTTGCCAATCCTGAGCGTGCGTGGGTCGTCGGCGGTTCTGCCGGAGAGTGGCAAATAAATGTCGTGGGTAGTGGACGCCGCGAGGGAGTTGAGAGCGCCCGAGTGCGCGCTCATGGTTGCCGCGAGCACCGCAGCCACGATCAAACCACGCAGCCCTGCGGGCATGGAGTCCACCACGAACGTCGGAAAGATGGAATCCGGAACCGCAAAGTGGCGTCCTCCATAAAGCGCGAAGAGCCCAATTCCGATTATGAGGAAGAGTCCGAACTGCAGAAAGACGGCGATCCCGCTGCCAATGAGCGCTTTGCGCGATTCCTTCAGGCTCGAGGCGGCCATCAGGCGCTGTACGATGAGCTGATCGGCCCCGTGCGAAGCCATCGAGAGAAACGCACCGCCAAGGAGTCCGGCGAATAGCGTCTGCGGTCGGTCGAAGCCGGTGTACAGATCGATAACCCGCAGCTTGCCAGAGGAGCCCGCGCCACTCAGGATAGCGCCCCACCCGCCGCTGACGCCCTTGCCGATCAGGTAAACGGCGCTGAGGCCGCCGAGGAGGTAGACGCTGGTCTGAAGGACGTCGGTCCATACTACAGCGCGCATGCCGCCATGATAAGTATAGATCAGGGTCAGCGCGCCGAGGACGAGAATGGCCGCCGGCATCACGTACTGTTTGGGAAGCGCCGGCCCGATGATGAGCGCGATGGGAATCGCCGTGGCGAAGACGCGCACCGAATCGGCGAGCGCACGCGTGACCATGAAAACGATCGACGCAAACCGGCGCGTGGCAACTCCAAAGCGCTTCTCGAACAGCGCGTACGCGGTGACGAGATCGCCCTGATAGTAGCGCGGGAGAAGGGTGAAGGCGACGACGGTGCGGCCAACGACGTATCCGGCGGCAATCTGCAGGAAGCCGAGGTCGGTGGTGTACGCCAGTCCGGGAATGCTTATGAAAGTGAGTGCGCTCGTCTCGGTCGCGACGACCGAGAACAGGACGGCCCACCACGGAATCGTGTGACCAGCGACGAAGTAGTCCTTCGCGTCCTTCTGGTTGCGGCCGAGGAAAATACCCAGCGCCGTGGTGCCCAGCAGGTATGCGATGAGCACAATAAAATCGAGGGCGGTGAAATTGGTTTTCATTTCACCGCCCTCGATTTGTTCTGCTTCACCGCAGAAGGCTTACGCAGAGAATGAGCTTCCGCAGCCGCAACCGCCGGTGGAGTTGGGGTTCTTGAAGGTGAACCCGGAACCCTGCATCGACGTGACATAGTCGATAGTGACGCCGTTCAGGTACTGCGCGCTGAAGGGGTCGACGAAAACGTTGAATCCACCACCCGGAAGGACGATGTCGTCTTCCGCGGCGCGGTCCTCGATGACGAGGCTGTATTTGAACCCGCTGCAGCCGCCCGGCTGCACGCTGACGCGAAGGCCGCCTACCTCAGCGGTGACGCCTTCCGCGTCCATGAATTTCTTGACCTCGACGCCGGCGTTGGGCGTGACGGTGAGATCGATTTCAGGCTGTGACGAAACGGACATTTATCCTCCGGTACTCCATGAAATTTAGGCAGTTACGCCGACTCCGGGTAGTGTCGCCGGCTCCTCGCGGAAGGACCTCGCTATCCAGGCGAACGCCACCACGGCAATAGCCAGCATTACCAGACCTTCGACCAGGTTGCCGAGCACGATCTTGCCGATGCCGAACAGCGTGGAATACACTGCCACAATCCCGGCGATCCAGTTCGTCCAGGCGAGCGCTCCGCCAGGGATGCTCTCCCGGCCGAATCCGATCCGCTCTGAAACCTTTGCCCAGCCGGCCCCACCGGGCCGTACTCGCCGATAGAACGACTCGAGAACGCTGTCCGGCTCGGGCTTGGTCGCGAAGGTCACCCCTAACCAGACGATCGTGCTCACCACTACGGTAACGATCATGACCCAAGCGTCGCCACGAAGGTCGGTGGCATCGAAGCGGGGCTTGATCGTGGCGATGGCGACGAGCGACACGACGAAAGAGGCGATCATGGCGCTGATCTCGCTCCAGGCGTTGATCCGCCACCAGTACCAGCGGAAAATCAGCACCAGGCCAGTTCCCGACCCGAGCGCGAGCAGGAACTTCCACGCCGATTCGATGGTGCCGAGGTAGTGGGTGACAACCGCCGAAGCGAGAAAGAGAAACACTGTCGCCCACCGTGAAACGGCGACGTAGTGCTTTTCGGTGCTATCGCGGTTGACGAACCGACGGTAGAAGTCGTTGACCAGGTAAGACGCGCCCCAATTGAGCTGGGTGCCGACGGTCGACATATATGCGGCGGCGAACCCCGCCATCATGAATCCGCGCCACGGCGTCGGCAGCAGGTCGACGAAGGCTTGCACGTAAGCGGCCTCGTGATCGTGCGCAGGTCCGATCCCGGCCGGATACAGCAGGATGGTGCAAAGGCCGGTGATGATCCACGGCCACGGTCTGATCGCGTAATGCGCGACGTTGAAAAAAAGCGTCGCCAGCACGCCATCGCGCTCAGTCTTGGCGGAGAAGATTCGCTGCGCGATGTAGCCGCCGCCGCCTGGCTCCGCGCCCGGGTACCATGCTGCCCACCACTGCACGGAGAGATACACACCGAGTGCAAGGAGCGGCATCCAGGCGTACGCTTCGACCCCGCTTGGTGAGAGCTTCACCGGCAAGACCGACAGAGCGGCATCGGCACTTCCGAAGTGCGTTGTCAGGCCCGCCTTCAGCTTGTCCATGCCGCCGACGGCCCGAACGGCGTACACGGCCAGAACTATCACGGCGCTCATCTTGATCACGAACTGCACCAGATCGGTCCAGAGCACTGCCCACATGCCCGCCCCGGCCGAGTACGCAACGGTGATGATGAAGCAGATCGCAACCGCGATGACTTCGCCCGAGACGTTGAATCCAAGAAGATTGACGGCGTGGAGGCCCAGCGAGATGGTGAGGATCTTGATCATCGCCTTGGTGACCCAGCCGAGAACGATCAGATTGATCGGGATGGCCAGGTAAAGGGCGCGGAACCCGCGCAGTGCCGCCGCCGGCTTTCCGCTGTATCGGATCTCGGCGAACTCGACGTCGGTCATGACGTGCGCGCGGCGCCAGAGGCGCGCAAAGAAGAAAACGGTGAGCATTCCGCTCATCAGCATGTTCCACCACAGCCAGTTGCCGGCGACGCCGTGCGCCGAGACCATGCCGGTGACGACGAGGGGAGTATCGGCTGCGAAGGTGGTGGCGACCATGGATGCGCCCGCCAGCCACCAGGTGACCTGTCGACCGGAGAGGAAGTACTCGCTGAGGCTCTCCCCGCCGCGTTTCGTGAAGTACAGTCCGATGCCTACCGAAAGCAGGAAGTAGGCGGCAACAATCGCCCAATCGATCGCATTTAACGCCATAGGTCGTGGTTTGAGGTGGCCGGGCAACCCGTTTGCGGTTGATGCACTACTTGCGTGTCTCTAGTCAGAAGGACGCAACAGACTATCATTTGGTACTACCAACGACACCAACTTACCGGACAATTATCGATGATGCGATACTATCGGCTGCTCGCAGTAGCCCTCCCATTCTGCGCCGCCTGCACCGTCGTCAACAAGCAGATAGATCCCACATCGGACCTGGCCGAGGCCAGAGTCAGGCCTGGAATTACCGTTCTCCTCAGCGACAGTCTGCACCTGATCCGTGGAAAGCGGATCGGGCTCTTGACGAATCAGACCGGCGTCAACGAGAGGGGGACGTCCGACATCGATCTGCTGCGTCAGAAGAAAGCGCGCGATGCCGGTGTGAACCTGGTCCAGCTGTTCTCACCCGAGCACGGCCTGCGGGGGACCGAGGATCGGCAGAACATCGCCAACGGCGTGGACGCCGGGAGCGGATTGCCCGTCTACTCGCTGTACGGGCAACAGACGATGGCGCCGCCGGACAGCATGCTCAGGTCTCTCGACGCTCTCGTCTTCGACCTGCAGGACATCGGCACTCGAACCTGGACGTACGTTGGCGCCATGGTTTACGCGATGCGCGCGTCGGCGAGGGCGCAGCGACCGATAATCGTTCTCGACAGGCCGAACCCGATCACCGGCTACATCATTGAAGGTCCGCTGCTCGACAGCTCGCTGGCAAACCCTGAAGATCCGGCGCCAGGCCGTCCCGGGCAGGCGTACGCGCTGTGGCCGATGCCGCTCAGGCACGGCATGACCATGGGAGAGCTCGCGCTCTACTTCAACGACGTTCTGAAGATCCACGCCGATCTTCACGTCGTCCCGGCACTGGGCTGGCGACGCGACGTGTGGTTCGACCTGACCGGTTTGCCATGGGTGAAGCCGTCGCCCAACATGCCGTCCCTGCAGAGTGCAATGCTGTACCCGGGTCTGGTCGCCTTCGAGGCCAGCAACCTGTCGGTTGGCCGTGGAACGACCGAGGCATTTCAGCATGTCGGCGCGCCGTGGCTCAACGCCGCGGCGACGGTTGCGATCCTCAGGGATCGCGAGGTCCCCGGAGTTCGGTTCTACGCCGAGACCTTCACGCCGCAGAATCCAAGCGACGGCAAATACAATGGCCAGACTATTCCGGGAATCAAGATCGTGGTGACAGGCCGGAGCTCGATGCAGGCGTCACGAGTGGGAGCCACGCTGCTCTGGGCGATCAACAAGACCGCGGGCAGCAAGCTCACCATCCAGGACCGCGAGTTCGACCTGCGGTTCGGCTCGCCGGAAGTAAGGCGGGCGCTGCTTCGCGGCGAAGATCCCGACGTGCTCATCGATCGGGAGTACAAAGCCGCGTACGCGTTCAGGAACGCGACACGGCAATACTTGATTTACAGGTAAGACATCTCTTAGCTGAGACTTGGCAGATTGCAGTTAATCAGCTCTCAGCCCAGCGTTGCCGGTTCAAGCACATCTCTTGCAGCGCCTTCGGTTTTTAACCACTGAATCGGAGGAAGGGCATGCGCGTTCTAATGGTTTCGCTGTCGATGCTTGCGCTGGCGGCTTGCGGCGGACGGCAGGTCGAAGTGCGTACCGGCCCCGAGCCAGCAACGGATGTCGCGCTCCACGTCACCAACAATCTGAGCCAGGCGGTAAACGTCTACGTCGTCAGCGGCGGCAACGACATCTTCCTCAAACAGGTCGGCGGGAACAGCGTCGAGCACATTCCGGTCTCTGGGGTGCCGGCGGGCGCGACCGTGAATTTGCGCGCGGTCACCGTCGATGGGACGCGGACTTACACGAAGAACAACGTCACGCTCTCGAGCATGTATGAATGGAGGTTGCCCTGACGAGCATCCACCCGTGCCCGCGGTGTCGCGGGTGGAAATAGAACGTTGAA
>DASXGU010000198.1:0-5145 GCA_036488915.1 Gemmatimonadaceae bacterium
TCGGGTGCTGGTTGCCACCGACATCGCCCAGCGCGGGCTGGATGTATCCGGCATCAGCCACGTAATCAACTACGACGTGCCCCAACAGCCCGAGGATTACGTGCACCGCATCGGCCGCACTGGTCGTGCCGCCGCTACCGGAGACGCGTTCACGTTCATGTCACCCGACGAGATCGCGATGGTGCGCACCATAGAGCGGACGATAGGCCAGCAGATTCCGCGCATTTCTGTTCCAGGTTATGATTTCGGCACCACGTCGGATTCAGCTGCGTCGACGGTGTCGGAGTCCCAACCGGTGGATGTACCGCTAGTCAATGGCGCAGACGCCCCAGCCGAGACACAAAGACGGTATCGACGGCCTCGTTCCGTTGCACGAAGACGCTGAGGTTCGAGGCGCCATAGGCCACGCCGGTCGGTGAATAAGTCATGCGCGTGCGGGTCGCGCCGATCTGCACGTCGTGCTCCGCGCCCAGCTCCGCGCTACGAACCGTGTCAGCCCCGACGCTGACGTGAATCGCCCGAGCGGCGGTGTCGATGCTGACGTCAGTCTGCTCGGACCGGGAGATGGCGATGTGGCGCGCGCTGCCGAACACGGCTTCGACCTCGACTACCGCTCCGCGGACCCGCACCCTGTCGATCAGCTTGCCCGCCAATGGCATGGCGATGGCGGAAAGCACGCTGAGTATGCACAGCGTAATGGTGGTTTCGATGATCGTGAACGCGCTCCGCACCGGCATTCGTCCTTCCCCCTGGTCGCGTGGCTGCATAGCATAAGAGATATGCGGTCCGGCCATCCGCCCCGAATATTTCGGCCAAGTTCATTTCGTCCCCGCGTAAAATGAAAGGCACAATTTCGACTACCGTCGCTGCGAGCGCGCTGATCCTCGCATGCTCGCCTCCTCCGTCCACGCGAATCCCGGCAACCGAGATTCCGCAGCCCAATCCTTCGGCGACTATCCCGCCGTTCAGGATGGACCCGACGCTCACCATCGACCGCGTCCCCCCGTTCCAGGCCGGGCCGCTCATTACGTGGGGGCCACCGCCCGATGGAGTCACCCACCCCGAGCGGATTCCGACCTACGATCTGCAGCATCAGGTGACCACGGTTCGCTTCAACTGGCCACGTCACGCCGTCGTCGGTACGACGACGCTTACGATCGGCGGCTTGCCGGATGCAGCGCCGCTCTCCACGGTTAGGATCGACGCCGGAGACATGACCTTTTCGCGCGTGGCCAGCGGTAACACCGCCCTGCGCCACGACTACGACGGCCACACCCTCGCCGTGCATCTCGCGTCTCCACTGCGCGCCGGACAGAAGACGTCGATCACCATCGATTACGATGGGGCCAATCGTACCAAGGGCGCCTACTTCCGGCCGGCCAAACACATCGTCTGGACGCAGGGCGAAACCGAAGACAATCACTACTGGGTTCCCACTTATGACTCCCCGAACGACAAGGAGACCTGGGAATTCTTCATCTGGACTGCAAAGGGCGAGCGTGCACTCTCCAATGGCCGCCTGGAGGGATCGCGAGCGGTAGGGGACAGCATCGAGTGGCACTGGGTCCTCGAGAAACCGGCATCCACCTACCTCATGACGACGGTGATCGGCAACTACACCGTACTCCAGGACAAGCCCTGGCGGGACGTGCCGGTCGGCTATTGGACTTACCCTGATTCCGTCGACGCGGCGTGGCGCGGATTCGCCAAGACGCCCGAAGCCATCGACATATTTTCGCGCAAGACCGGCGTTCCGTACCCGTGGAACAAGTACGATCAGATAGTGATCCCGGAATTTCAGTATGGCGGCATGGAGAACGTCACCGCCACTTCGCAGAACGACGCCGAGATCCTGCATCCGGCGTGGTCCGAGCCCCAGGCCAACTCGACCGGCCTCATGGCGCACGAGCTTGGCCATCAATGGTACGGGGATCTTCTCACCACCCGCCGCTGGGGCGACGTCTGGCTGAATGAAGGCTTCGCGACTTTCATGGAACAGGTCTTCCAGGAAGCCGATGCCGGCGTCGACGAGGCCGCGATCGATCGCCTCGGCGCGCAGGAGGAGACAATCGCCGCCGATCGTCGCACGCGCCGGCCCATCGTCTGGGACAAGTGGGTCAACGATCCGATCGAAGTCTTTTTCAGCGGACACATCTATCCCAAGGGCGCCACGATCCTCCAGATGCTTCGCCACCAGCTGGGCGACGACCTGTTCTGGAAGGCGATGAATCATTACACCACATCCCACGCCTACGGGAACGTCGTGACCGACGACCTGCGCAAGGCGTTCGAGGAAACGACCGGCCGCGACTACAAGACGTTCTTCGACCAGTGGGTCTATGGCGCGGGCTTTCCGGTCTTCCAGGTGTCGTCCCTTTACGACAGAGCGGCGAAGCGTCTGGTGATCAGCGCGCGGGAGGTGCAGCCGCGTGACAGCATGACCGGATACTTCGACGTCGACGCCGACGTCGAAGCGCGCACCGACAGCGGCGTCGTTCGCTTCGTGGTTCCGGTGCGAAACGGAACTGGTGAAGCGGGCGCGAACCTCAAGGCTCCGCCGCGCTCGATTCGCTGGGACAAAGGCAACTGGATTCTCGACATCACCGATTTCCCGCGCTCGACCGCGATGCTGATGTACCAGCTCGTAAACGATGATGACGTGCTCGGCCGAATCGAGGCCGTCGATGTCCTCGCGGAGCGACCGGCCGATCAGAACGCGGTCAACGCGCTGATCGGTGCCACCCGCAACGACCGCTTCTGGGCTGTGCGTGCCCGCGCCGTCACTGCACTTCGCGAGTGGGGATCCGATTCGAGTCGCGCCTCGCTGCCGCTGATGCGGACCGTCGCGGCGGCGCTCGTCGCCGCGACACGGGACCCCGACGCCCGGGTGCGACAGCAGGCAGCGACTGCGCTAGGGCGACTGCCTCTCTCCGGCACCACCGCCCGCGATGTCGCCATCAGACTGAAGGAAATCGCCCGCACCGATCCGAGCTTCATCGCACGGGGAGCCGCGCTCGGATCCGACATTCGCATCGAGAAAAACGCCGCGCTTCCGTTGGCGACTCAGTTGATGCAGCAGGAGTTGTGGCAGGACGTGATTCGCGGTCCGGCGGTTACGGCGCTGAAGGCGGTGGGAACGCCGGAAGCGCTGACTCTGGCCCAGAAGTACGCGCCGCCGGCGCAGTAGGAAACTCAATCCTTCTCCGTGATGCAACGATGAAGATCAGTATCGAATACTGCGTCGTTTGAAACTACGAGCCCCGAGCCGCCAGTCTGGCGGCTGAGATTCGCCAGCGCTTTCCGGACGCCGAGCTGAAGATGACTCCCTCGCGCGGCGGAAGATTCGAGGTCTTGCTCGACGGCCAGCCAGTGTTCGAGAAGTCAAAGCTTGGCCGGCACGCGAAATCCGGCGAGATTCTGTCACTGCTGGAAGAGAAATCGCTGCCGTAAAGGTGTATCAAACGGACGTCCCTCCAGGAGGACAACTGCCCCTTTCAGGCGGTCTCCACCTGTACTGTAAGTCCTTATTGTACCGCTAGTTGGCTCGTTTGACCCGGCTTGGCACCCACCGTGCACCCCATACGGCCATGATTCATCGGTTTGGTATCACTCGACTCCCCTCTTTAGTGCGATTCGCGCTCCCCGCCGCGGCAGGCCTGCTGCTCTCGGCGGGCGTCGCGGAGGCGCAGCGGCCTGTGCCGGTCAGACAGCAGCCGCCTGTGCAGCAGTCGCAGCAGGGGCGTCGCGATCAGATCGTGCCGCCGGGCTTTTTCCCGCCCTCCGGTATGTGCCGGATCTGGATCAACGGCGTCCCGGCGGGTCAACAGCCGGCGCCAACTGACTGCGCGTCGGCGGTCAGGAACCGGCCCGCCAATGCAAAAGTGCTCTTCGGCGATGAGCCACAGAAGAGCAAGAAAGGCAAATCGGACAAAGGCAGCTCGAGCCCGACGGACGAGCTTGTCGACCTAATCACACGGAGGATTTCGCGATGAAGTTCCTAGCACTCGCCGTTGCAGTCTCGGGCGTCGTCGCCGCGGGCTCACTGAACGCTCAGACGCTTCCGGCTCGCTCGGGTATTTACACCGGGCAGACCACGGGCACCAACTGCAGCTACAACCGCACGCAGAATACCGTCGGCGACATCGTCTTCGGTCGTACGAACGTTTCGACGAATTGCCGCGACGTCTACAGCCGCGAAGACGGCTCGTGGTACCAGGTCGGACAGGGGCGCAACAACAACTCGATCTATGAGCGCCGGGTTCGCAACGCGAACGGCAACCTCGTGATCCAGCGCGCGCGCCGCAACCCGAACGGCACGCTGACCATTCTGAGCTCGCGCGTCGCGACCTCGAACGACAGGGAGTGGAGCCAGGCGCAGAAGGACCGGGCCAAGGCGTATCGAAAGGAGCAGAAAGCCGAAGATAAGGCAGCCCGGAAAGACAATCGGAATTACAACCACCGTTAAACTCGAATTCGGATCGGCCCGTTGGCAATTGCCGGCGGGCTGATTTCTTGGAGGAGGAACCCTCATGAAGTCATTTATCATTGCGGCAGCGCTGGCCGGACTCGCGGCCACCACTCCGCTGAGCGCACAGGGAAGGATCATTCCCACCAATCGGACCAATCAGACGAATTGCTCCTACAACGGCAGCACCGTCGGATCGATCGTCTTCGGTCGCAACAGCTCGTCGAACTGCCGCTACGGCAGCAACGGCAACCGCGTTGACGGGCAATGGTACCAGATCGGTCAGGACGGAAACGGAAACGTGATCTACGAGCGTCGCGTCCAGGATGGCAACGGCAACATCATCCTCCAGCGCGCCCGCCAGGATGCCTACGGCAACATGTCGATCATCAGCTCCCAGAACGTCGGCAACAACGGAACCTGGAACAACGGATCTCGTAACGGTAGCTGGAACAACGGCAGCCGTACCGCCCGCCGCGGCGATACCGACGGTGACAGAGACGACCAGGGCAACTACAGCCGTCGCACCAACGGTAGCTACAACAGCAGCAACGGCAGCTACAATCGCAACAACCCCAGCTACAGTCGCAATAACGCCAGCTACAACCGCAACACCGGCAACGACTACAACCGCGGCAAGTCGGAACACAAGGACAAGGACAAGGGTAAAGGAAAGAAAG
>DASXGU010000200.1:0-7617 GCA_036488915.1 Gemmatimonadaceae bacterium
TTCAGTGCCAGACAACCAACGATCAAGCACGCCTCCCGGCAGACTCAACTCAAATATACAGCTTGGGCAGCAACTGATACTAATTCGACGATCCTGCTGCCGTTACCGTTACCCATATTCGCACTCGGGACTGACTGAAGACCACCGGCTGAGAGCGGTGGGCGGAGCCGGCCTTCAGTTAGTCCTAGATCGGAGCGGCGGACATGTCCCCGACGGGCTCCCGCGAAACCTTGCCGCGAACCGAGGCTGTCCTGGTCCTCGATGCGGGCACGGGCGTCAGCCACCCGTATCGATCCTCGAGCGTTCCCATCGCGATTCCCATGTACTCCCGCTGGATCGCCAGCGTCAGCGCTCCCGGCTTCCCCGTCCCGATCGAAATCCGATCGACCGAACGGATCGGCGTTATCTCGGCCGCGGTCCCGGTGAAGAACAGCTCGTCGGCGATGTAGAGCATCTCGCGAGGGATGGAAGTCTCGACCACTTCGACGCCCATGTCGCGGGCAATCCGCATCACCGAGTCGCGCGTGATTCCGTTCAGGATGCCCGAGCTGATCGTGGATGTCAGCAGCTTCCCGTCGCGAACGATGAACAGATTCTCCCCGCTTCCCTCGGACACCAGCCCGAAGGAGTCGAGCATGATGCCCTCGACGTAGTTGTCGATGCGCGCCTGCATCTTCGACAGCTGGCCGTTCAGATAATTGCCGCCCGCTTTGGCGAGCGATGGGAATGTGTCGGGCGCGGGGCGCCTCCAGCTCGACACGCAAACATCGGCGCCGTTTTTCAGCGCATCGGCGCCCAGGTAGGTGCCCCAGGTCCACGGAATGATGAAGACCTCGAGCGGAGTGTCGCTGGGAAGCACGCCCATCTGCTCGCCGGTCCGGATAGCAACCGGCCGCAGGTAACAGTGCGGTAGCTCGTTCTCGGCGACTGTTTCGACTGCGGCCTTCGACAGATCATCTATCGAGTACTTGAGCGGCATGCGGTAGATCCGGCAGGAGTCCGCGAACCGCCGCATGTGGGCGTCGAGTCGGAAGACGGCCGGACCGCCGGGCGTCTCATAGCAGCGAATACCCTCGAACACACTCGACCCGTAGTGCACGACGTGACTCATCACGTGGATGGTCGCGTCTTCCCAATCCACGAACTTCCCGTCGCGCCAGATACGGTGGTGGTTGTCTACTGCCGGCATTGGAGCGGGCTTCCTTCGAAGAGGAGCCTCAATTTACTGGGATGTGACGTTGGCGCGCTACTTAGCGGCCCAGGCGGAGAGCGCCGCGCCCGTAGCCCGCACACGCGCGGCGAGCGCCGGATCGGCGGCAATGGCGTGGCCATTTTCGGCCAGCACTTTACCCCGCACAGTAACCAGCTCTGCAGATCTTCCCGGCAGCGCAAAAATCGCCGCCGAGTAGGGGTCGCCGACGGGCGTCGTCCGCGCGATATCGATCTTGAACGCCGCGAGGTCGGCGTCCTTGCCGACCTCGAGCGAGCCGACGCGGTCGTCGATACCCAGCGCACGAGCGCCGCCGATGGTCGCCAGCTCGAGCGCCTGGTGCGAGCCGAACGCGTCGTGAAATCGCGTCGCCGCGCGGTGTATCAGAACGGCAAGCCGCGCCTCATCGAGCAAATCCATGCGGTTGTTGCTGGCGACCGAGTCGGACCCGATGCCGACGCGAAGTCCGGCGGCGAGGAAAGACAGCAGCGGCGCGATGCCGTGGCCGAACTTCGCGTTCGACGCTGGGCAATGCGCGATCGCGCAGCGACGGCGGGCCATGATTCGGATATCGGCCTCATCAGCGCGCACACAATGGATGAGCAGCGCGCCGCGGTCGAGCACCCCCTGTCTCTCCAGCAGCTCGATCGCTGACCGAGCGCGCTTCTCCACGGGGATACCGCGGCGCCTCCACCGCTGAGCGAACTCGCCGCTGCCTTCCGTGACGAGCTGCTGCTCGGCCTCGCTCTCGGCGATGTGCATGGCGAGCGGAAGATTGCGCTCCCTCGCGAGCACGGCGGTGCTCGCGTAAAGCGCATCGGAGACTGTGTAGGGCGCGTGCGGCGAGATGCCGAGTTTCACCAGGTCTGTCTGCCGCGGCTCGAGCTCGTCCAGCATCCTGGTCAGCGCGTCGAGGGCGGCCTGGGCTTGTGCCGGGTGGGGTCCGAAAACTTCCTGGTACATGATACCGCGCACTCCGAGCTCGTCCATCGCTTGCATCACGACGCCACTGGAGCAGGTATCGGCGAAGGTCGTGATCCCCGCCTCGAGCCCCTCCACGATTCCCAGTCGCGCCGAATCGAGCAGCTTCGCTGTATCGAGCACATCATTGCGGCTCTGGCGCAGCTTGTCGATCCACTGCGCGAAGCCGCACTCCTCGAGAAACCCCCGCATCACGGTCAGCTCGAGGTGGGTGTGAGTGTTGACCAGGCCCGGCAGCAGAATCGCTTCGCCGAGGTCGCGGTCGGGGCCTGCCGGTGCGTCGGCGCGCGGTCCCACGTAGGTGATCCGTCCTCCGCTCTCGACGACGGTTCCGTTTTCGATCGGCGGCTGGGTGATTGGCAATACCCAACGCGCGTGGTAGCGCATCAGCGCGGAATCGGAACCGACGGCGCAGTCGGCTTGCGTATCGAGTCGCGAGGAGCGGTATCGCGCGGCGGCGGTGTGGTGATCGGTCGACCTGGTCGGCGCGTGGTGTCACGGCGCGATGTGTCGAACACCGTCGGGATGCGTCGCTGTCCGGCCGGCGGCTCGTAGCCGGGCTGAAGGGCTGGCGGCGTCACCGTGATCGGCGTCCGGTTTCCGCCCGCGCTCGGCGTCGGCAGCGCAATCGGGCCAGTGTCGATCGGCGTGTAAGGAACCGCCGCGCCGGGTCCGTGCTTGTCGCAGTCGCGCGTCGGCTCGGTGCCGGAGATGTAGAACTCGCTGGTGACGAGATTGCGCGGACAATACGGCGTCGCCAGGAGTCCGCTGCTGACGTCGATGTCGCGGGTGACGATCGATATCGGCCGCGGCCAATCCGGCGGCTGCGGCTTGCGCCGATAGACCTCGGTCATGAACGCGGTCCACGTCGGGGCGGCGAGCAGACCGCCCTGGGCGTTGTCCTTGATCTTCTGTGGCATGTCGAGCCCGTACCAGACGCCGGCGACGAGATCGGCGGTGTAGCCGACGAACCAGACGTTGGTGCCGTCGTTGGTGGTTCCCGTCTTACCGCCCGCAGGCAGGTGGAAACCCGATTCCCAGACGCCGGCGGCGCTGCCGCGCCTGATGACGTCCTTCATGATGTCGACCATGATCCACGCCTCTTCCGGCGACAGCACCTGGGTGCGTGTCGGTGTCGGCTGCCAGAGAATCTCGCCCTTCTGGTTCTCGACCCGGACGATGGCGTTCGGAGTGGCGCGCACTCCGAGGTTGGCGAACGCAGTGTAGGCCGAGATCAGCTCGATCGGATAGACACTGGCGGCGCCGATGTGGATCGACGGATACGGTGGAATTGGAGTGGTGATGCCGAAATTGCGGGCTTCATTTATAACCGTCTGTTCGCCGAGCTCCATGCCGAGCCGCACCGTCGAGACGTTGCGCGACAGGTAGAGCGATTCGCGGAGCGGAATCTGGCCGAGGAACTTGAGATCGTAGTTCTGCGGCGCCCACTCGGGCTGCCCGGGGACCTGAAGCACGAGCGGACTGTCGTTGACGATGTACGACGCCGGTCTGCCGTTCTGGATCGCGGCGGAATAGACGATCGGCTTGAACGTCGAGCCCGGCTGGCGCAGTGCCTGCACGGATCTGTTGAATTTCGAGTCGTCGAAATCGCGGCCGCCGATCATCGCTCTCACGGCGCCGTTGCGCGGATCGAGCGCGAGGAACGCACCCTGGAGGTACGGCGAAGTGCCCGAACCTTCGTCGCCTTCGCGGTGCGCCATGTAGTGCTCGTAGGTCTCGTGCGAGTACGGGCCGAACCGGCCGGCCTCGATGGCGCGCGCCTGGCGCTCGAGCGCGCGCTCGGCTGCGCTCTGCATGTCGAGATCCAGGGTGGTGTAGACCTTCAGGCCCTGCTCGTAGAGCTGCTTGCCGAATTGCGCGTCGAGCTGCTGGCGCACCCACTCGACGAAGTACGGCGCGGTCTCGCCGGTGGCCGTTTTGTTGGCGAGCTGGAGCGGATAGGCTTTGGCTCTGCTGGCGTCGGCATCGCTGATGCGACCGTTCTGGCGCATCAGCTCGAGCACCGTGTTGCGGCGCTGGATGGCGCGCTCCGGGAATCGCACCGGGTTGTATCGGGCCGGAGCCTTGGGAAGCGCGGCGAGGGTCGCCGCCTCGGCGAGATTCAGATCACGTACCGATTTGCCGAAGTAGCGCTGCGAAGCGGTCTCGACGCCGTAGGCGCCGTGGCCGAGGTCGATCTGATTCAGGTAAAGCTCGAGGATTTTCTTTTTGTCGTACTTCGCCTCGATGGCGCGGGCGACCTTAGCTTCCTTGACCTTGCGGATGATGCTTTTTTCGCGGGAGATCTTTTCCGGGAAGACGTTGCGCGCCAGCTGCATGGTGATGGTGGAAAACCCTTGCGAGTATCCGTGGATCGGCGAGCGGAGGATGACGCTGGCGGCGCGGTGCCAATCGATGCCGGCGTGCTGGTAGAAGCGCTTGTCCTCGGTGGTGACGAAGGCGTCCTGCACGATTTTGGGAATCTCGTCGAGCTTGACGAGAGTGCGCCGCTCGAGCCCCAGCTCGGCGATGAATCTTCCGTCGATGGCATATAGCTTCGACGTCTGGTGCGGCGTGTACTCGGCGAGGATCTCGATGGACGGACACTGATTCCCGCGACAGATGAGCGCCCAGGTGCCGTACATCGCTCCAACGCCGGCGGCGATGAGGAACGTGAGCGACAACAGAACCACTCTGACGAAAGTCGGGTGGCGCTTATGGAAAGGAATCTTGTTGGCGGTGTCGGCCATGCGGAGTTAAGAAGATAACTGTGATACACCCAAGGTGACACCGTGGTCGGGCGTCCCTATCTTCCCCGGCATGCAAGCGAAGAATTCACTGCTGGACGAGCTGTCCTGGCGCGGGATGGTTTACCAACACACGGACGGTTTGGCGGAGGCACTCGCAACCAGCGAAGTGAGCGCCTACGTGGGGTTCGACCCGACCGCGCCGAGCCTGCACGTCGGAAGTCTCGTCCCGGTGATGGGACTCGCGCATCTGCAGCGCGCCGGACACAGGCCGGTGGCGCTGGTGGGTGGCGGCACCGGCATGATTGGAGATCCCAGTGGGAAAACCAGTGAGCGTCCGCTGGCATCGATCGAGGAGATCGAGTCCAACGCGAAGGCGATCGCCAAGCAGCTGGAAAAGTTTCTCGAATTCAGTGGACCGAAAGCAGCGCGGATGCGCGACAACGCGGCGTGGCTCAAGCCGCTCAAGGCCGTCGAGTTCATGCGCGACGTCGGCAAGCATTTCACGATCAACTACATGCTGGCGAAGGATTCGGTGCAGGCGCGCATCGAAGGCGGGATATCGTTCACCGAATTCTCGTACATGCTTCTGCAGGCGTACGATTTCCTCGAGCTGTACCGGCGCGAAGGCGTCACCCTGCAGATGGGCGGCAGCGATCAATGGGGAAACATCACCGCCGGGCTGGAGCTGATCCGCCGAGTGGAAGGCAAAACCGCGCACGCGCTGACTCTGCCGCTGGTGACGACGTCGAGCGGCACCAAATTCGGCAAGACCGAAGCCGGCGCGGTATGGCTCGACCCCGTGCGCACATCGCCGTACCAGTTCTACCAGTACTGGATCAACGTCGACGACCGCGATGCGTCAAAATATTTGCGGTTCTTCACCCTGCTCTCGCGCGAGGAGGTGGAGTCGCTGGACAAGGCGATCGAGACGGCGCCGGAGAAGCGTCAGGCACAGCAGGCGCTCGCGCGCGATGTGACCGCCCGGGTGCACGGCGCCGAAGCGGCGCGCGTCGCCGAAGAAGTGTCAGGAGTCCTGTTCGGCAAGACCGATCCAGGGATGCTGTCCGGGCAGGTGCTTGAGGCGCTGAGCAGGGAGGTTCCTTTTGCCGAAGTGCCGGAGACTCCGGGGCTGCTCGACGCTCTGGTACTCCTCAAGCTGGCGGCGTCCAGGAGCGCGGCCCGCCGGCTGGTGGAGCAAGGAGGGGTGTACGTCAACGGAAGCCGGGCGGCGGCGGATATCGATTTCGGGGCGGTCCAGCCGCTCGCGGGGCGGTATCGCTTGATCAGAAAAGGCGCGCGCGACTACGGGCTGCTGCGGACAGGCAAAGTTTAGCGCAGCCTCCATATTTACCGGGCCGGAAATCCACCGGCGCAATCACCGGCGGCAAAATCCACGATCCCGGGGTAAGCAATATGCTGTTCATGGTGATCGAGACGTACCGAGATGGCGATGCGAAGCCGGTGTACCGCCGATTCAGGGAGAAGGGACGCATGGCACCCGAGGGAGCGCGTTATTTGTCCAGCTGGGTCACGACCGATTTCGAGCGCTGCTTCCAGGTGATGGACTGCGATGATCGCGCGCTGCTCGACGACTGGATGTCACACTGGAGTGACATCGTCGAGTTCGAGGTTATTCCCATCATTACTTCCGAGAAGGCGAGCGCGGCGATCGCGCCGCATCTTTAGCACATGCTGAAAGCGTTTGCGGGCCTCGTTACCCTGACGACGTTGGCAGGCGCGTGCGCGGGGTACCCGCCGGTAGTCCAGCAGGCATCGCTCGCCGACCAGGTCGCCTCGACGCCGGCCTCGGATTCGGCCGTGTACGCTGTTTTTCTGGAGACCATGAATCGTGGAAGGCTCGACACGCTTCACGTCGAGGAGCTCTCGAAGATCTTCGTGAGACTTCCCGCCCAATACGACACCATGGCTCCGGGACTCAACGCGACCCTCGCCAGGGTGAGTCAGGATCAACGCCCATCCGACTCGCTGCATCTGCCGCCTCCGGTGCGCGTGATGCCGCAGGCACTCATAATCGCGCTCAACAACGCCGGCGTGATCGGCGACCTGGGCGCCGTCGAAGGCAAGCCGCAGGGGACCAACGGCTTGTGGACGTTCACGCCGGTCGCCTACACCGCGGACGGAAACGACGCCATGTTCGCCTACTCGGAGCTTTGCGGCAAGAAATGCGGCGAAGACGTCATCGTGTGGGAACGAAAGAACGCCGCGGGGAAGTGGGAAGTCAGACACACGCTGATTCAAACCATTGAATGAGCGCGACCTGACCGCCCCTTGCGGTCAGGTCTTCACTTCATCGGGTTTCGGCGCCTTGAATTGCTGGCGCGGATCGAGAGCGTCCCGCAGCGCATCGCCCAGCAGATTGAATCCGAGGACGGCGGCTCCGATGGCGATGCCCGGAAAGACAGAAGTCCACGGTGCGCGCTGGAGCTGATCCAGGTCCCTGCCGTCGGCGATCATGGATCCCCAGCTGGGCGCCGGCGGCGGCACGCCCAGCCCGAGAAACGACAGCGCCGCTTCCGCCATGATGGCGCCGGCGACGCCAAGCGTCGCCGCAATCACCACCGGCGCGATCACGTTGGGCAGGACGTGCTGGACCATGATGCGGAGATCGCCGGCGCCCAGGGCCTTGATCGCCTGGACGTACTCGAGCTGGCGTAC
>DASXGU010000208.1:0-4142 GCA_036488915.1 Gemmatimonadaceae bacterium
TAGTGCCCGAGTATCACGTGGCTCGCACGGCGGGCGGTGGCGATGGTGACTTGCGGTGTTACGAACGGATTGCCATCGCGGTCGCCGCCGACCCAAGTCCCGAAGCGGAGCGGCACCGACAATCGAAACTCGTCCGCCGAGCGCGCGAACTCCTCCTCGAACGCCAGCGCCAGTGTGGAGTGCATGTAGGCGCCGGCCTCGAGCAGCCTGGTCTCGAGGTACCACAGCGCCGAGCTCACCTCGTCGAGCACGGTTGGGCGATCCTCGCGAACCTCTCGCGTCAGCCACAACAGCTCGACCTCGCCCTCGAGGGATTGTTCGATCAAGCGCACTTCATCCGGCGGCGCCGATTCACGGGCGAGGAGTCCGTCGGCCACCCTTGCTTGCAATCCCAGTAGCGTGCGCCGCGTCGATTCGGTGGGGTGCGCGGTGAGCACGGGACGGATGTCGAGCCCTAGCATCGCCCGCTCGATGTCGTCGGCGGTGGCGCCCAGGCCGCGCAGCTGCCGCATCGTCCAGCGCGCCGACGCCGGCTGGGGGTCGCTGACGCCCTTTCCGAGATACGAATTGCGGCGACGCACCCGGTGGGTCTGCTCCGCGGTATTTATCAGCAGGAAGAACAGCGTGAACGCGCGGGCCGATACGGCGCACTGATCCAGCGTTAGACCGTCTATCAGTCTGAGCAGGTCGTCGAGGCTTGGGGCTCCCGCATCCCCATGCCGCCGGGCGCGGGTTGCCACCCTCAGGCGTTCTACGGTGGCAAATGCATCTTCGCCCTCCAGACGTCTGATTACACGGCCGAGCGCGCCCGCCAGCCAGCGGACGTCATCATGGAGGGGAAGATCTTCCTGGCGCGGGGGGGCCGGCGTCGACACGCGCTGAAGATATCACAAAACGCGGATACCCGGCCACCGATTGAATCGTCCTATTAGTTGAACCGCCACGCATCGCGAAGTCGCGCCCAGATCACAAATGAAGATTCCCCACAGCAGACCCATTCTCCTTTCCTTCGGGCTCGCGTCAACAGCCCTGGTTCTTTGCGTACTTCTGTTGATGGAATGGAAGGGCGGTACGGCGGCTACCGAATCATTCGAGTGGGTCAGCCACACCCTCGAGATTCAGCGCGAGCTGGCGACGGTGGAAGCGCGCATGAGCGAGGCCGAATCGGGCCAGCGCGGATACGTGCTCACCGGACAGCCGGCGTTCCTCGGCCCTTATGCGGCGGCCACCACTGACATTCGCAACCGTGTCGCATACCTTCGGCAGCTCCAGTCGGACAATCCGAATCAGCTGCGCCGGCTGCTGGCGGTGGAATCACTCTCGCGCGCGAAGATTGCCGAATTCGATTCGACCATCAAGCTGGAGCGCGCGGGGCAGCGCGATCAGGCGCTGGCCATCGTGCGCACCACCCACAGCGACAGCCTGATGCGAGCCATTCGCTCGGGGCTGCGGGGGATGAGCGCCGAAGAGGAGAATCTTCTGCGCGACCGGCAGCACGCTCTGGTCACTGAGCTTCATCGCGGTGACATGATCTCGCTCGGCCTTTCGGCTGCGCTCGCCCTGATGCTGATCGCGCTGATGGTGATCGCGCGCGGCGCCGAGCACTATCGCAATCTCGTGACTCTGTGCGCGTGGACGCGATCGGTGGAGTTCGAGGGTGATTGGATAAGCTTCGAGGAGTACCTTCGCCGCAAGTTCAACATCTCGGCTACGCACGGGATGTCGCCAGAGGCGCTCTCGCAAATCGAAGTACATCTCGACCAGACGCCGCCCTCCGGGCTGGCGATACTGCCGCCGGCTATCTGAGTCTGCGGGCCAGGCCGGCGAGATAATTCGCCGCCTGGGTTATGGGCTTCGCCCCGGTCAGCACTGCTTCGTCGAGCGCGGGGATTCTCGGCTCGCTGTTCACGTTCCGGATTCCAAGACGCTTTCGCATCTCGTCGCGGAAGGCGCGCGCGGGACGGTAGAATTGGTCGCGATACGCGCGCCAGGTGCTCAGATTGTGCTCCATCAGGACGGCGCTTTGCTTGTCGAGCACTTCGTCCTTCTCGGCGTCAGTCGCGGCCGGAATGGCGATGGCCAGACTGTTGACGAACTCGCGGTCGGTTCCGGCCTCGAATGATTTCATGGCTTTGGCGAGCTCGAGCGCTTCTTCACGCAGGTCAGCGGGCGGGAGATCGCCGAGCTCTTCGACGAGCGCGTCGGGGGAATCAGGATGCGCCGCGGGGTTCCTGGTGGGCGATTCGAAGCCGGTGAATTTCGGGCCCTTGTGAATGAGCCACATCAATTCCGCCACTGTCGTCAATAGATAGCTTCCGCCAAACACGACGGCGAGCCGAAGCGGCATCGGCGATGTCCTGAGAATGCCGTGCCCGGGCCAGAGCGCATTCAGTACGGATATGGTGACGGCGCCGGAGATTTTGTCCAGCTGGAACAGCCTGATCTTCTTCCATGCGTGTGGCATGGAGCGGCGCCACTTACGGGCCTGGATGGAGAGCCTCACCCCTCTAAGACTGTTTCGTAGGCGGGCCAGTCACGTCGAAAACACCGGGCTAACCCCGTGAATCAAGCGATGGTAATGGCCATGACGTGGTCCTCTCCAGTCTGCTGCTCCCCGAAGTGGAACAGCGTAGAGCCGACGACGGTGAATCCCATACGTTGATAGAAGCCGACCGCCCACGGCGCTTCTTTCCACGCCTGAAGCCACAAGGTGTCGGCTCCCTGCTCCCGCGCGTCCGCGATCGACTGGGCCATGAGCGCGGCGCCGACGCCGCGCCCCTGCGCCGCGCCATCCACGTAGAAGCGCACGATCTCGATGACGCGGTCCCCGGATACTCCTTCGGGCGGCGCCGGGCTGTCGCGCATGAACGAGTAGCCGATCGCCGCGCCGTCGGCGTCTTCCGCAAGCAGCATCGTGACGTCGTCGCTCCCGATCGCCTCGCGCATGACATCCTCTGAAAACGTGCGGGCGAGGTAGCGACTGAGCTCCGGCTCGGGATGCGTGGGGCCGTACGACTCTGTGAAGAGACGCGCGCCGAGCGCGGCGACCGTGGCGGCGTCGGCGGTGGTGGCGCGCCGTACGGAGAACGGAATCGCCGCTCTGGTCGCCATCAGTGCGACTGAGCGATTGCGCGCATCAGTTGTCCGTCGTCGGCGCCGAGTTCCCAGATCACCACGCCGCCCAGTCGATGGTCGCGCATGTACTTCATCTTGGCGCGCACGGCGTCGGGATCGTCGTAGGAGATCCAGGTTCCCGACTTCGCGTCGTACAGCCATGGCACCTCGGCGGACGGCTCCCAGTGACGGACGTACCGCGGATCGCGGAGGCGAGTGTGAGCGAGCCGGCGCCAATCTCCGTCCGATTCGTGCCAATCGGCGGGCGGGCCGCTGGAGTGTTGGAGGAGTCCGGCGTTCACGTCTGGCACGCCCCCATAGACGCGGGAGAAAAAAGGAATTCCGACGAGCAGCTTGTCGGTGGGAACGCCCCCGGCGAGAAAGGCGCGCATGCTGCCGTCAACAGTCAGTTCCGGAGTGGGATCGTTCGCCGCTGGAAACACCGGAGCGTTGAAGTGCGCGATCGACCCGCCCGTGTGATAGTCGTACGTCATGACGTTGATGAAGTCGAGCAGCGGCACGATTCGATCGAGCTCGACGTTGGCGATCTCGGATGGCCTGGCCGAAGCGGCGATGGTGAGCTCATAGTGCTTGCGATCGATCCTCCCCTGAGTGTCGAGCTGATTGCGAAGCTCAGCGAGGAGCAGGGTGAAGTTTCGCCGGTCTTCCGGACGCTCGCCGTTTCCTTTGAGCCCACCCTCAACGGGAAACTCCCAGTCGATGTCGATGCCGTCGAACAGCCCGGGCCAGCGTCTGATGAAGAGATCCAGTGCGCTGCGGGCGAAGCGGCGGCGCGAAGAGTCGGTGAGCGCGGCGTCAGAGAACCGCGCCGATCCGCCCCAACCCCCGATGGAAATGGTGAGCTCGAGGTGAGGATAGCGTGCCTTCAGGCGCTGGAGCTCACCGAAGTTGCCGCGTGGCCGCGACGGAAGTGACGCCGCAGTCCCACAAGCTCCCGCGTCAGCGCACCTGTTCGCCAGAACGACCGTGCCGTCGGGCGCGATTTCGGCGAATGCATAATAGATGTG
>DASXGU010000246.1:0-8862 GCA_036488915.1 Gemmatimonadaceae bacterium
TTCGTCTGAACTTCTTGTAGTAGTTCCTGCCAGTCGCCTTCAGCTCCTTTCGGATCGCGTCTTTTTCGGCGATCAGCTTGTCCTTCTGCGCCCCGTCGGCGAGGGGGATGATCCGATCCAGCTCGGCGGCGCGCGTGTCGAGGTCGCGCGCGCGGAGCGTCGCCAGACTGTCGCTGATGGTCCGCTCGGTGTCGATGTGGATCGCGCCGGCCGCAAGCATCTCCTCCACGGTGGCGATGGCCCCCTCATCGAGATTCGCGGTGACGTCCTCGATTGTTGAGTCTGGTCCGGCGGCGATCAGCGCGCGGAAGATCGCGCGATACTCGCCGTCGTGGAAACTCTTCTCGCCGATCTTCTCGACTACGTGATCGACCTTCGATCGGTTGAGGAGCATTGCGCGCACAAGCTCCCGCTCGGCGGATGCTCCGCGCTCGGAGTACTGGGCGCGCCGCTCGCCACGTCGCACTACGGCTGCCGGGGCGATGCGCGGCGCCGGCGTCTGGGATGGGGCGGACGCGACACTCGGTATCGCTTTGCCGCTGAGCTCGCGCTCGAGTACCTCGCGTGCGACACCACTCACTTCGCTGGCGCGGGAGATATACAGCGCCTTCATGATCTGATCCGACGTCGCGCGAATCGAAGGCAGCAGCCGGTCGAGCGCGCGCCGTTTTTTCTGCAGCTCGGCGAACATGCCCGCGCGCTCGAGGAGCTGGATTTTGCGCTCGAACACGTCAATGGCGTCTCGCATGCGAGCCGTCAGCGCGGCGGCGCCGTGATTCTTGACGAAGGTGTCGGGATCCTCCCCCTCGGGGAGCGTCACGACGCGCACCGACGCGCCCTGGCGGAGGAGCTCGTCGCCGGAGCGGAAAGTCGCCTGCAGCCCCGCACGATCGCTGTCGTACAGCAGGAATACGTTCTTGGTGAGCTTGCGCAGGGCGGCGGACTGGGACTCGGTAAGGGCGGTGCCCATCGGCGCGACGACGGTCTGGACGCCGGCGGTCATCAGACGCACGACGTCGAAGTAGCCTTCGACGACGAGCACCTGGTCCTCCCGGCGAATGTCGTTCTTGGCCCAGTTGAGCCCGTACAGCGTTTTCCCCTTCGAGAACACCGGCGATTCCGGTGAGTTCAGGTATTTGGGCTCACCGGGTCCGAGCAGGCGGCCGCCGAAACCGATGTTGCGTCCCATAGAATCGAGAATCGGGAACATGAGCCTGCCACGAAACCGCGGGCGCGGCTCGCTGCCATCGTCTCCCGGGATGATGAGGCCCGTTGCCGCGAGCCTCGTCTCGTCGAAGCCGAGCGTCGCCATGTAAGTGCGAAGGAGCCCGATCTCGCGGGGCGCGAAGCCGACCCCGAATTGATCGGCGACCTCGCGCGGGATGTCTCGCTGCGCCAGATATTCCCGTGCCGCCATCCCCAGCGGATCATCCCAGAGAATCTTCTGATAGTAGCCGGCGGCGGTTGCATTGACTTCCCATAGCGGCTCGCGCGGGTCCGGCCCCTCGCGACGGGTGTCCACCTCGCGCACTTCGACGCCCGACTTCTCACCGACCATTTTGACCGCGGCGGGCCACTCGACGCCGAGTCTCTTCTGCAGAAAGCGGAAGACATCGCCCCCTTCATGGCAGACGAAGCAGTAGTACATCCGCTTTTTCGGGGAGACCGAAAAGTTGCGGTGGGTGCCCTGGTGAAACGGGCACGGGCCGCGGAAATCCGTCCCCGCGCGCTTCAGGTTCACGTACTCACCGACGATCTGCACGATATCGGCCGCGTCGCGAACCTGATCGACGACTTCGTCCGGAATCACTTGAGCTCCACCACCGTCACGCCCCCGCCGCCCTCGTTCCAGGCACCGAGACGAAAATTGGTCACTCGGGATTCCTTGCGCAGCATCTCGGAGACGCGCTCCCGCAAAGCACCGGTACCCTTCCCGTGAATGATCCGCAGGGTCTTGAGGTCGGCACGAATGGCGGCGTCGACTGCATGCATAACGATGTCGTCAATTTCGCCGACGCGCATCCCTCGCAGATCGATCTCGCTCTGAGCCTGGATCTCCGGCAGGTCGCCGCGCACCGCGACGGCTACCTCGGGCACCGCCGACTCCACGCTCGTGAGCCGGACGGATGACCGGGGCACGGCCAGCTTCATCACGCCGACCGCGACGACCACCTCACTGTCCCGAATTTCGACGACGCGGCCGGTCCTTCCGCCAAGGGTGTCGAGCTCGACGTAGTCCCCGGCGCTCACGTCTTCTTCGTGGCGCGCAGGCGGCTGACTTGCCCGTTCGCGGTCGATGCGATCGAGCTCCTGCCCCTGCTCGTTGGCCAGGTTCTCGACCTTTTTTCTGGCTTCGCGCGCAGCCTCTTCGCCGGCGTCCGAGGCGGCCTTGAGCTCACGGATCGTGCGCTCCACCTCGGCCCGGGCCTCGAGCAGGTATTGACGCGCCTCGCGTCGCGAGCTGCGCTCCAGCTCCTGCTCGCGCTCCCGCACCGACCGCTCCCGCTCGGCCACCCGTCTCGCTCGGTCCTTTGCGTCTTCGGCGATCTCCCCGGCCTGGCGCTCAGTGACGGACAGCGATTTCTCCCGGGCCTCCAGCTCGGCGAGCAACGCGGTCACCCTGCGCTCGTCGACGGGGATCCGCTCTTCGGCGCGGGCAAGTATCTCGCTCGGGAGATTGAGCCGACGCGCGATGCTGATGCCGTAAGAGCGTCCGGGAATGCCTTTCGTGAGCCGGTAGGTCGGTGCCAGCGCGACAGGATCGAACTGGAGTGAAGCGTTGACCACTCCTTCCACCTGGGTGGCGAGCTCCTTGAGGGCGCCGAGGTGCGTGGTCGCGACGGTGAGGGTGCCGCGGCGGGTCAGCGCCTCGAGGATCGCACCGCCCAGCGCCGCTCCTTCGATTGGATCGGTGCCCGACCCCAGCTCGTCGATCAGCACCAGCGAATGCTCCGTCGCCGAGCTCAGCACCTCGGCGAGATTCCTGAGATGGGCGCTGAAAGTCGAGAGGCTGGCGAAGATCGACTGCTCATCGCCGACGTCGGCGTAGATGTCGTCGAAGATCGCGATTCGCGAGCCCGCTGCGACGGGCGCGGGTATTCCCGATTGCACGAGCGCGGAAAAAAGTCCGAGGGCCTTGAGCAGGACGGTTTTGCCGCCCGTGTTGGGACCGGAAATGAGAAGCGTGCGCTCGCCCGCCGACATCTCGAGGTCGAAGGGCACGACGCTGATTCCCTGGGCGCTGAGCAGCGGATGGCGGCCCTGGATGACGGCAAATCCCCGGGTGGAATCAGCGAGCTCGATGTTTCCACAGCGGAACTCGATCCCGAATCGCGCGCGGGCGACGAGCGAGTCGAGCGTGACCAGGGCCTCCAGAGAGTCTGCTAAACCGTCGCGATGCGGACGGACCTTTTCGGTCAGCTCCAGAAGGATGCGATCGATTTCCTCGATCTCCTCTACCTGCAGCTCCCGAATGCGGTTCCCCGCCTGGACGGCGGCGGGTGGCTCGACGAAAAGAGTGCCGCCGGTGGCCGAGGCGTCGTGGACAATGCCGCCAACTGCGTTCTGTGCTTCGCGCCTCACGGGAATGACGAAGCGACCGTTTCGCACGGTCACCGACATGTCGGCGACTCGCTGGTGTGGCTCGAGCTGCGACATCGCGCGCTCGAGCAACTTGATCAGCTCACCCTGCGAGCCCTTGAGCTCGCGCCTGATCTTGCGCAGCGCGCCCGACGCCTCGTCGCGGACCTGGGCGTCTTCGTCGATGCTTCTCTCGATCGCCTCTTCGATGGACTTGTTGACGGTGAGGGAGTCGATCTGGCCGGACAGAACGGCAGTAGCCAGCGGCGAGACTCCGGAGGCGCGGAGCGACTCCCGGGTAACCCGCGAGGCTCGAAGCAGCGCCCCGGCCGCGAGCAGATCGGCGGCGGCGAGTGATGCGCCTTCGACCCGAAGTCGGGTTAGCGCCGCGCGGGCATCGGGCACGCCGTTGAAGTGCCAGGGATCTTCCGCCGAAATGAGCGAGCGCACCGCCGCGACGCGCGTCAGCTCGCGCTCGATGGTGGCGCTCTCGGTTGCCGGTCGCAGCTCGCGCACGCGCTCGGCGCCGAGCGGAGACGTCGCACGCTCCGATATGAGGGTAAGCGTGCGCGGAAATTCGAGTACTGCGAGCGCGTGCGAGTTCATGTCTGGTGGTACACCCCTAAGACAAAACCCGAGCCTGCGAGGATTGTCGCGAGCCCGGGCTTTGTGATTCCTCGAAGCGAGCTTGTCACCCCTGCTTGCTCAGCTCCTCTCGGGCGATGGCGTTGATGGCGCTGCCGTCCGCCCGACCTTTGAACTGCGGAAGAACTTTTCCCATCACTGCGCCGATCTGATTTGCTCCGCCGGCGATGGCCGCCTTCACGGCCGCGCGCAGCTCGTCCTGGCTGACTTGCGCCGGGAGGTATTTCTCGAGTGCCGCCGCCTCGGCGGATTCCTTGTCGGCGAGGTCGGTGCGACCGCCTTTGGTGTACATCTCCACCGATTCACGCCTGCGCTTGATCGATTTGCGCAGGACGTCGATGACGTCAGCGTCGGTGGGATCGCGTCTCAGCTCGATCTTCTTGTTCTTGATCTCCGAGAGGACCGTGCCGAGCAGCAGCGTGCCTGGCTTGTCCTGGGATTTCCGAGCGGAATTGAGATCGCCCTGAACGCGGGCGAGGAGCTCGGACATTCCTAGACGTGGCGGGTGCGGCGGTTCTTACGCATCGCCGTGTTCAGCTTGCGCTTTCTGCGCTCGCTCGGCTTCTCGTAATGGCGGTGCTTGCGGAGATCGGAGAGGATGCCCGCCTTCTCGCACTTCTTCTTGAAGCGCTTGAGCGCGCGCTCAAAGTTCTCGTCGTCATGGATTATGACTTCCGACAAAATCTACTTCCCCCCTTCGTGGCGAATCTCTTCGCCGGCTTAGGCCCAGACTGATAAACCTAGACGTCGCAGCAGGATAGGTCAAGCAAAACCGTTGCTTTGTTGGCGACCTTTGCGGTACGTGCCTACCTCCGCAAACTGACTGTGTCGCCGGTGCGTCGGAAGGGAGCCCTTTCCGCGGCTACGCTCGCTTGGTCGGAGCCGCTAACTGCGCTCCCTCGCTCTGCTCGGTCGCGCGTCTCCTCCACGCGCTCACTTTGCAAGCCGCTCCAAGGCCTCCCTTCCGACTTCCCACCGGACTCCGTACGAGCTTGAGATCACGACACCGCCTCGCGCGCACACGGCCGGTTTTGCGTGCCGCCTTGTGCGTTCGGGCTTGACCCGGCGCCAGGACGGCGAGCCCGCGCACGAAGCGGAGAGTAGCTCGCATCCCCGCGGCGCTGCGCGGCGGGGATGCGATGGTCAGGTACGCGCTTTTGAGACGCCAGGTTCGAGGTCGGTGAGGGTATCCTCGGAGGGGCATTGTGAGACAAGGCTGGAGTTAGTGATCGCTGCCGCGATCACTAACTCCAGCCGGGCGATGCCCCGAAGAGGATACCCTCACCAACCTCTCCCGCGATGCCAAAAAGCGCGTACCCCGGAACCCTATCCCGGCGGCCAGGTCATCGCGCGACCGCCGAGGAGATGGATGTGGAGGTGATCGACGCTTTGGCCGCCGTCCTTGCCCGTATTGATCACCGTGCGGTAGCCCGACCTGGAGATCTTTTCCTGCCGCGCGATCGCCGCCGCGAGAGACAGCATCTCGCCGAGCAGATGCGAATCGGTGGCGTCGTCGAGAGAGGCGACATGCTTTTTGGGGATGATGAGGATGTGAACCGGGGCTTGAGGGTTCACGTCGCGGAAAGCGGCGATCTCCTTACTGTTCATGACCATCTGCGCCGGGATCTCGCCGCGCGCAATCCGACAGAAAATGCAGGCTTCAGCCATTCGACTGCCTCGAGAGTGCTTGGGACGCCGCGGCGATCGCCACCGCCGCAACGCCGGCGGTCTCAAAACGTAGCGTGCTCGGGCCCAGCTTCACAGGTAGGAACGCCGCGCCGAGGAATGCATCCCGCTCGGACGGCTCGATTCCACCTTCGGGCCCGAGCGCGATCGTGACCGGCGGGTGCATCGGCACGCCGACAATCGGCTCACCGTCCTGCGCCAGAAGCAGTCGCGTGCCCAGCGGTGCGGCGGCTATGGCGCGCTCGACCGTCGCCTCCGGAAAGATGTCCGGCAGCCAGCCATTCCCACTCTGCACCAGCGCCGAGATCATTCGCGCCCGCACCTTGCCCTGAAAGGTCGGCCCCTCACCGCGGGGTGAGACGCTTTTCGAGCGGCGCCAAACAATGGGGCGCCAGCTCGTGACGCCCATCTCCACGGATTTCTCGGCGAGCCACAGCATCCGCTCGCGATCGGCGACCGGAGCCAGCAGATGAATCGGAGCCGGTCGCGCGATCTCGCTGGCCTCGTCGATGTCCACCAGCGCCGAAGTCCTGGAGACTTTCACGAGAACTCCAACGGCAGCCTTGCCGGCCCCGTCGCGCAATGCGATGCACTCTCCGACTCCGACTCGCGCAACACGAATGTGGTGTGCTGCGTCTTCGGACAAGGTCACCGTCGCGCCGGCGACAAAGGCATCCGAAGCGAAAAAGGTGGCTACCGGGGTGCGATCAGTGCACTCCACCACGACACCTCCGTATCTTCGCGTTGGACCACCCAGCTCCCCTGTTGCAGCGAGGCGAGCATGTCCTCGCGCTCATCCACCAGCATCCCCGAGATGATTGCCTGGCCGTCGGCACCGAGGGACTGCTTCATGACGGGCAGCAGCGGCGTGATCACCGATGAGAGGATGTTGGCAAGAATCACTCTCACCGGTGCGAGCAGCGGGAGGATCGTAGCGGCATCGCCTTCGATCACTTCGACTTTGTCCTCGACGCCATTGGCCGTCACGTTCTGCTCGGCGTTCTGAATCGAGTCGGGGTCGATCTCCACCGCCGCCACCCGCGCCGCTCCAAGCTTGACCGCCGCGATAGAAAGAACCGCGCTGCCGGCACCGAGATCGGCAACCACATCGCCGCCGCGAATGACGCCATGCATCAACCGCATCGCTCCGCGGGTGGTTGGATGCTCGCCCGTCCCAAATGCCATCGCTGGATCGACGATTACCGTTCGACTGGGATCGAGCTGAGTCGCCAGCCACGGTGGGGCAATGATCAGATCGCCGACCTCATGAGACGACACCGCGGCTCGCCACTGCGAGTAATCGGTGTCCGGCGACTCGGCGATGACTATGTCCGCACGGGGGTCCGCCGTGATCACGGCTGCACGAATGTCCTCAATGCTGGCGTCGCCGGGAAAATGGGTCACCACCGCCGGGCCGTCCTCGTGAATTCCCTGCGAGCCCGACTCGAAGAGCGCGGCGATCACTCCGTCACGGTTCGATTCGGGAGTGATCCGCAGCGCGATCCAGCTCACGCGCCGAGCGATTCCCTGATCTTGGACCAGAGTCCCTTGGGGCGCGCGGGGGGGACCTTCTGCATTTCGCCCAGGCGGCTGACGAGCGCCAGCTCCTCGTCGCTCAGGTTGTCCGGCGTCCAGAGCTGCAGCCTCACATGCAGATCGCCGGCGGCGCTCGAGTTGATCCTGGGCAGACCGCGACCACGCAGGTTGAAGACCTGCCCACTTTGAGTACCGGGCGGCACCTGTAGGTTGACGCTGCCAGCGACCATCGGCACATCGACTGTCGCACCCAGCGCCAGCTGTGGGTAAGTGACCAGCACCTCGGTGTAGAGATCTTCGCCGTCACGCTCGAAGCGCGGATCTTCCTCCACCTCGAAGACGACCAGTATATCGCCGCGCGGACCACCGCGCGGACCGACGTTGCCCACTCCGCGCATGGTCATGTACTGACCGGTTGCCACGCCGGCCGGAATGCGCACGAGAATCTCCTTCTCGCCCCTCACCCGGCCCTCGCCCCTGCACTTCTTGCACGGTGACGAGATGACGGTCCCCTCGCCAGCGCAGGTCGGGCACGGTGCGACGCTCACCACCTGGCCGAAGAACGAGCGCTGGGCGCGACGCACTTCGCCGCTACCGCGGCACGTCGTGCATGTCACCGTAGACGATCCCGGCTCCGCGCCTCTGCCCTCACAACGATCGCACGGCTCGAGAAGGCGCACCGTCACTTTCTTCTCGGCGCCGGTGGCGACCTCGAGCAACGTCATCGGCATGGCGATCTTGATGTCCGACCCCGTCCGCGGGCCGGAGCCGCGCGACGCCATCCCGCCGCCGAAGAGATCTCCGAAGCCGCCGAGTCCACCGAGATCGCGCATGAAGATGCTGAGCGCCTCGCTGAGATCGACGTGGTGGAAGCCGGCGCCGCCGCGGAGCCCGGCTTCGCCGTATCGATCGTACATCGCGCGCTTGTCGGCGTCGCGGAGGACGTCGTAGGCCTCGGTGATCTCTTTGAACTTCTCTTCGGCTTCCTTCGACCCGTTGTTGCGGTCGGGGTGGTACGTCATCGCCAGCTTCCGATACGCCGTCTTTATCTCGACGTCGCTGGCGCCGCGTTGAACGCCGAGCGTCTGGTAATAATCAGCCATGTAGTCTGGAATTCTCCTGCAATAGATCAGTCACAAGCTCGGAAGTGTGCGTCACGAGCGAGATTACCTTGTCGTACGGCATGCGGGTCGGTCCGATCACGCCGATGACGCCCGTGAGCGGACCGGCGTGGTACGAAGCGGTGACAAGCGTGAAATTCGCCAACTTGGGATCATCGTGCTCGTTTCCGATGGATATCGAGACACCAGTCGTCCCGCTACGACGACGCAGCATCTCGCCGAGTTTCTCACGGGTCTCGGTGAGCGCGACGAGCTTTCGCATGTTGTCGACGCTGGCGAACTCGGGCTGCTCGGC
>DASXGU010000253.1:0-14932 GCA_036488915.1 Gemmatimonadaceae bacterium
CTCAATAAGGCTCTTCAGGAGCAGAGACAGAATGGCACCCGCGTCGGCTACAACCTGGTCAAGCTCGGCTTCGTAAAGGAAACCGATCTCACCAGGATGCTCGCGCGGCAGCACAAGATGCCGGCAGTGGACCTGACGAAATTTCAGGTCGACGCCCGCATCGCCAAGCTCGTACCCGGTGAGCTCGCGCTCAAGCACAACGTCCTCCCGCTCAAGCGCGACGGACGTACTCTGACCGTCGCCATGTCCGACCCGGCGACGCTGTCGGTGCTCGACGACATCAAGTTCATCACCCGACTCGACATCTTCCCGGTCATCGCCGGTGAATTCACCCTGCGCAACGCGATCGAGAAGTTTTACTCGTCGGGCGAAGCGCAGATGGAAAACCTGCTCGCCGAGATCGACGAAGACGACGACATCGAGATCCTCGAGAGCGAGGCGGAAGACAGTGCCACCGCCAGCAGCGCGCTCATCGACGAAGCGCCGGTTGTAAAGCTCATCAACGCCATCTTGACCGATGCGATGAAGAAAGGAGCGTCGGACATCCATTTCGAGTGCTTCGAGAAGGAGCTGCGCGTCCGCTACCGCATCGACGGCGCCCTGCAGGAGATAATGAAGCCGCCCATCAAGATGCGGCCGGCCCTCATCTCCCGGTTCAAGATCATGGCGAGCCTCAACATCGCCGAGCGTCGCGTCCCTCAGGACGGCCGCATCAAGCTCAAAATCGGCGCCAAGGTCGTCGACTTCCGCGTCTCGACCCTGCCGACGCTGTTCGGCGAAAAGGTCGTGCTCCGTATTCTCGACAAGGGCAACCTGTCGCTCGACCTCAGCACCTTCGGCATCGAGCCCCGCGCCGAGCGCGAGCTGATGGAAGCGATCTCCAACCCGTACGGCATGGTGCTGGTGACCGGTCCGACCGGTTCCGGTAAGACCACCACGCTTTACTCGGCGTTGTCCAAGATCAACAACATCGACGTCAACATCATGACGGCCGAGGACCCGGTCGAATACAACCTTTTCGGCATCAACCAGGTGCTGGTGAGGACCGAGATCGGGATGACCTTCGCCGCCGCGCTGAAGGCGTTCCTTCGTCAGGACCCCAACATCATCATGTTGGGAGAAATTCGAGACCTGGAGACCGGCGGCATCGCCATCAAGGCCGCGCTCACCGGTCACCTCGTGCTCTCGACCCTCCACACCAACTCGGCCCCCGAGACCGTGACGCGTCTCATGGACATGGGGCTCGAGCCCTTCAACGTCGCTTCAGCGCTCAACCTCGTGCTCGCCCAGCGACTGGTGCGTCGCGTCTGTAAGAACTGCGCCGAAGCCTACAAGATGGACGCCGCCGAGATCGCCGCCGCGAAGATCCACGGCGGCGTCACGTTGCGCGACATGCACTTCACCGACATGGCGTTGAGCGATGCCAAGAGCCGGGCGACCGACGCCGCCAAGCCCTACATGGACCAGATCACCCTCGACAGCAAAATGGAAGACATCCCGACTTTTCGGGGCAAGGGGTGCGAGCAGTGTGACGGAACGGGGCTCCGTGGTCGTCAGGGGTTGTACGAAGTGCTGAACATGACCCCGAAGCTGAGAAAGCTGATCATGCAGAGCGCCGGCGCCGCCGAGATCCAGAAACTGGCGATCGACGAAGGAATGCTGACCCTGCGCATGGACGGCTGGCTAAAGGTCATGAAGGGAATCACCACTCTGGACCAGGTCGTCCGCGAGACAGCGGCCGATGCTCACCCATCTCATAGCTGATAGATGACTTTACCGTTCATAGACACTTCTTCGCCTGCCGGACCGCCCAAGCCCGCCGGAGTCAATCTGCGCGCGCTGCTCGAGGAGATGGTCTCGCGCAACGCCTCCGATCTCCACATCGTCGCCGGCGAGCGGCCCAAGCTGCGCGTAGACGGCGACATCACCAACTCGTCGGCCGAGGGCGATCTCTCGCCCAAAGACACGCTCCAGCTCGCGTACTCGGTTCTGACCGAGCAGCAGAAGAAGCGCTTCGAGCTCGAGGACGAGCTGGACTTCTCGTTCGGCATCCAGAACCTGGCCCGCTTCCGCGGCAACGTCTTCAAGCAGCGCGGCTGCGTGTCCATGGTCGTCCGTCAGATCCCGTTCGCCATCAAGACCTTCGAGCAGCTCGGCCTGCCCGGCTCCATCGCCAAGATGGCGGAAAAGCCCCGCGGCCTGGTGCTGGTCACCGGCCCGACGGGCTCCGGCAAATCGACGACCCTCGCCGCCATGATCGACAAGATCAACCGCGAGCGCAAAGGCCACATCATCACCGTCGAAGACCCGATCGAATTCATCCACAAGCACCAGGGCTGCATCATCAACCAGCGTGAGGTGGGCAGCGACACCAAGTCGTTCGCCAATGCCCTCAAGTACGCGCTGCGTGAAGACCCCGACACGATTCTGGTGGGTGAAATGCGCGACCTCGAGACCATTCAGGCCGCACTCACCATCGCCGAAACCGGTCACCTCGCGTTCGCCACGCTCCACACCAACTCGGCGGCCGAGGCGATCAATCGCATCATCGACGTCTTCCCGTCGCACCAGCAGTCGCAGGTCCGCGCCCAGCTGGCTTTCGTCCTCGAGGGAATCGTCACCCAGACCCTGCTCCCGAAGGCTCAGGGGCGCGGTCGCGTGATGGCGGCGGAGATTCTCGTCGTCACGCCGGCGATCCGCGCCCTCATCCGCGACGACAAGGTCCACCAGATCTACTCGTCGATGCAGGCGGGAAAGAAGTACGGAATGCAGACGCTCAACGACGCGCTGTATCAGCTCTACATGGCCCGCGAGGTGACGGTGGACGAGTGTCTGCGCGTCAGCGGCGATCCTACCGAGTTTCAGCGCATGATCGGTCAGCTCCCGACCGATGGAGATGATGGAAGTGGCAAGTCTGCCTCCGCCAAGCCCGGCGCGGGACGTCCTGCCACCGGTACCCCAGCGAGACGTTAGGAGAGGTTAGTCAATGGCCACGTTTACTTACACCGCGAGAGCATTCAACGGCGATCTTCGCACCGCGACGATCGACGCTGCCTCCCGCGATGATGTCATCGCACAGCTCAGAAAACAGAGGCTAAGCGTCGTCAAGATCGATCAGGACGCCGCCAAGAAAATCGGCCGCGGCTCGATCAAGACCCGCGACATCGTCATCTTCACCCGTCAGTTCTCGACGATGATCAACTCGGGCCTACCGCTCGTGCAGGCCCTGACGATTCTCGCCGAGCAGACCGACAACAAAGCGCTGGCTGAAGTCACCAAGAAAGTGGTGTTCGACGTCGAGTCCGGTAACACCGTCGCCGACGCGCTGTCCAAACACCCCCGCGCCTTCACGAATCTGTACGTCAACATGGTCGCCGCCGGTGAAGCGGGCGGTATTCTGGACACCATTCTGATGCGTCTGGCGACGTTCCTCGAAAAGAACGACGCCCTCGTCAGAAAGGTGAAGGGCGCCATGATCTACCCGGCGGTCATCATGAGCGTGGCGGCCGTGGCGGTGGTGGTGCTCCTGATCTTCGTCATCCCGGTGTTCGCCAGCATGTTTGCGTCAGCCGGGCAGGCGCTGCCGCTTCCGACACGCATCGTCATCGGCGCGTCCGGCTTCCTCAAGCACTACTGGTGGATAATCGGCGTGGCGATCATCCTCGGCGTATACTCGCTCAGGAAATACTATGCGACCTCGAACGGTAAGCTCGTCATCGATCGGCTGATGCTCCACGCGCCCGTACTCGGCGACGTTCTGCGTAAATCAGCGGTGTCGCGCTTCACGCGCACGCTGGGCACCCTTATCAGCTCTGGCGTGAGCATTCTCGAAGGTCTGGAAATCACCGCGAAGACCGCTGGCAATCGCGTGATCCAGGACGCAATCATGCAATCCCGCTCTTCGATCGCCGGCGGTGATACGATCGCCCAGCCGCTTCAGAAGTCGAAAGTCTTCCCACCAATGGTCATCTCGATGATTGCCGTTGGCGAGCAGACCGGCGGACTTGACGAGATGCTCACGAAAATCGCGGACTTTTACGACGAAGAGGTGGACGCCGCAGTCAGCAACCTGCTTTCACTCCTCGAGCCGATCATGATCGTGTTCCTGGGTGTCGTGGTCGGCGGAATGGTCGTGGCCATGTACCTCCCGATCTTCGACATGGTAAACGCGGTTCAATAGCGCACCACTTCGGAATGGATGCAAAACGGCCAGCCTCCGCGGCTGGCCGTTTTGTTTTTTGTAGTGCCGCTGCTAGAACATCACTCCGAACGTAATCGGGATGAAGGTCAGATTGCCGCCGTTGGCATTGACGCTGTGGTAGCGCGCCTCGACGAACGTCCTGAAGCTCGAGCTGAGCGGAATCTGCACGCCGCCGCCGATGTTCCAGCCGAAGTTGTTCGTGGTGCCGGTGTTGCCCCCGCCGAGGTCGGCGCTGGGCCGGTAGAGTCCCGCGCCACCTATCGCGTACGGCGTGAAACCGAGACCGAGGGGAAGCGTGTACTCGAGATTGCCGGTGAACGCGGCGATGTTGATGTTGCCGCCTCCGCCCTGCAGTCCGAATTGGTTGTACGCAGCCTCGGCGCGTACCGCGATCGGGCTGTATTGCGACCTCGCGCCGACCATGAACGCCACGTTGTAGCCGGTGTTGGTGGCGTTGCCGAGATCACTCGTCGGGAACGCGATGCCGCCCGACGCGCCGATCTCGAACGGGTTGTAACCCTGCGCCTGGGCGACCGGTGCCGCCGCGGCGATTGACCCCACTGCAAGCATGGAAAGGAAAATGTTTTTCACTGTTTCTCCGAGTTTGTTCATTGTGTGTGCACGAGCGATGTCGTCAGCGATTCCATCTAGGTATCTGTACGTGCTACCCCGCTAACACGTTCGCGATTTCGCAATTACTTGGCCCTTGCCACCTCGTGGCGCAGCAGGACGTCGATTTCCCGCAGCTGGGAGGCCTCGATGCGCCAATTGGCCGCCTCGACGTTGGCTCTCACTTGCTGAGCCGAAGATGCCCCGGCAATCACGGACGCCACTGGGCGGTGAGCCAACAACCAGGAGAACGCCAGCTCGAGGATCGTATGTCCGGCCGATTCGGCGTACGCTATCAGCCCTTCGATCGCGTCGAGATTCTCATCAGTAAGCAGCTTGCGGTATCGCTCGTACTTGGCCACGCGGGTGTCCTCCGGGGGCGGCTGACCCTTCCGGTACTTGCCCGTCAGCAGGCCGCTCTTGAGAGGAAAGAAAGGCAGGAAGGCGACGCCGAGACGCTCACACTCGCCCAGCACGCCGCGCTCGGGCTCACGCTCCAGCAGGCTGTACTCGTTCTGGACGCTTATGAACCTCGCGCTGCCCGGACGACGCGCCGCGGCCGTGTTCGCCTCACGCAGCAGTTCCGCGGAAAAGTTGGAGCAGCCGATGTGGCGCACCTTCCCGGCTTTGCAGAGCTCGTCCAGCGCGCCCAGTGTCTCGGCGATCGGCACGTCCGGATCGGGCAGGTGCAGCTGATACAGGTCGATGTAATCAGTCCCCAGGCGCTTGAGACTCGCGTCGCACGCCAGTCGCACGTACTCAGGTCTGGCGCCGCGGCCCTGGCCGGGCATGTCCTGCCCGAACTTGGTGGCGATGATGACATCGCGCCTCCGGTCGCCTATGAAGCGGCCCAGCAGCTCCTCGCTGCGACCGTTCGCGTACATGTCGGCGGTATCGAAGAAATTGACGCCGAGCTCGATCGCCGCGTCGATGACTTCCCGGCTGCGCGTTTCGTCGATGCGGCCGCCGAAATTGTTGCAGCCCACTCCCACCACCGTGACGGACAGCGGGCCGATTTGTCGTTTGTCCATTGCGGATTCTCTAAACGGTCGCGGCGGTTTCTCCCATCTCGACGCGCGTCGTCTGATCGTCAGGCTTCTCGCCGAGGAACTCGACCCACTGTTTCTTGATGTTGGGGTAATGCTTCGACGCCTCCACCAGGTCGATGAAGCACTCGATCGTCGACTCGAACCACTTCTGAAGCTTGGGGTCTGCGATGCGCCCGCGTGCGTCGAACGCCTTGTGCGCCTGCGCCAGCGCGAACATGTCCGGATAGACCCGCGCGCCGAGATGCTCGAGAGGCTGGCGAAGCGCCCACAGCCCAATCTTGCCGCCCGTCATCGATGGTGAAGCGGCCATCACGAAAGCCTGCTTTCCATTGAAAGGCTGCGGTCTGAATCTCGACGCCCAATCGATGACATTCTTCAGTACGCCGGGCATCGAGGCGTTGTATTCGGGAGACGCGATCATGAATCCGTCGGCTGCGGCCAGGCGGTCGTTGAGCGCCTGTGCTCCCGGTGGAATGCCCGTCGCCAGCTCGACGTCGAGATCATACGAAGGGCACTCGAAGTCCTTCATCGACGCCCGCTCGACCGTCGCGCCCTTTTCTTCCGCGACCGCGGCACCGAGCGAGGCCAGCTGATCGTTCATGGATCCATCGCGCAGGGAAGCGCCAAACACCAGTAATCGAACCGAACAACGCTTCTCTTCCGTCATGGTAAGCTTCCTCATCGGTCCCGCGTACAGTCGCGGTCGTCCCACCGCGCTTCGTGCATCAATCAGGCAATTCGCGCACCCTCACCAGCAGCAGATCGGGTGGCAGTCGGTTGGCCCGCCAGCTCGAATGCTTCGGCCACTAGCTCGTACGAACGTTTCCTCGCCTCGTGGCTGAAAGTGATGGTAACGATCATCAGCTCCTCGGCTCCGTATTCCCGCGCTATCGCTTCCAGTCCGCTTCGCACCGCGTCCGGTGGGCCGAGCGTCATGCGCCGTCGGCGGGCGAGCGGAAGGCCTCCCTCACGTCGCTCCAGAAACCGCATCGCCGTTTCCACAGTCGGCACCGGTAGTGTCTTTCCGGTTTCACGGAGCAGCGAAAACGCCATGCGACTGCTGCTGGAAAGCAGCTCCGCTTCCTCCTGCGTGTCGGCGCAAAGCGCCCACGTCGCCACCGTTACATGCGGCCGCGACGCGGCTGCCGACGGTACGAAGCGTTCACGGTACAGCTCCGCGAGATGAGCGCCCTCTGAATTGATGAAGTCCGCGAATACGTAGGGAAGTCCGAGCTCGCCCGCCCAAATCGCGCTCTGTGGCGAGGATCCGAGGAGGAACAGCTCCGGCGTTTCTGGTCGACCGGGTAGCTGCGCGACCCGGGCGAACGGGTGCTCGGCCGGCAGGTTTTCATCGAGATATCCACGCAGCTCTGCCAGCTGAGCCGGGAAGTCATCCGGTGATGCCTGGCGGCGGTCGCGCTGGAGCGCGAACGCTGTAAGCGGATCGGTCCCGGCCGCGCGGCCGATGCCGAGATCGATTCGACCGGGAAAGAGCCCTGCCAGCATGCTGAAGGTTTCGGCGACCTTGAGCGGGCTGTAGTGCGGGAGCATCACGCCGCCGGAGCCGACGCGGATGCGGGACGTCAGCGCGGCGATGGGACCGATCAGCGCTTCGGGACTCGGACTGGCCAACATCGGCGTCGCATGATGCTCCGCCACCCAGTAGCGCGCGTAGCCGACCGACTCCGTCAGCTGGGCGTGCTCGATGCTGTTGCGGAGGGCGTCGCCGCCGGTGGACCCTTCGGAGATCGGCGACTGGTCGAGGACGCTCAGTATCATGCGCGTGCTACGGTCGATTTCCCGAACGCTGGCTCATCGCGGCGCCCGCGCCCTCGACACACGCAGCTACGTCGCGCGCGACGTCCGACTGACAGGCGCGTCGTCGAGACGGCAGGTCGGCGAAGAACCCTCCCACCTGCAATCCCACGCCGTCCCAGCAGCGGGTTCGCCCTTCGCCTTGAGGCAGCGATTTGCAGAAGGCCACTCCGCGCGACAGCTCGCTCGGCGCGTACGCGAGGTGCCTGACCGCTCCCTGATAGCAGAACGCGCGTCCATAGTCCGAGGATTTGTCACAGCGCTTCCTGATCCCCGCGTACTGGAAAGCGGACGCGCCCGACGCATTTCGCCCGAGACCGACGTAGCACTCGGCAACGAGCGTAGAGTCGCCGGCGCGATCGCATACCGCGCCGGCGCTGGCGTAATCCTGCTTGACAGCCGGCAGAATCAGGTCGGGCTGCAGCTCGTAACACTCGAGACGGTAGCGCTGGGGAGTCGAATCACAGGGGTACTGGAGATCACCCGCCTTGAACAGGACGACGTTCGCTCCGGGCATCGAGTGTCGATGCATGCCGAACTTTCCATCGCCGAACACCTGCATGCGAGCGCCCATGTTGTGCTCCATGAACACTCCGCTGTAGCAGCTGCGCTGATCCCAGTCGGCGCGCAGCCGGTCGCAGTCGCGAAGAGACGCGTTCACGTCGTAGGCGTGATACATCATCAGGCCGTGCCCCGTCCCGTGCAGGCAATCGAAGATCCGGAACTGCTCGGCGGTGCCCCGCAGTCCATCGCACGGCGCCAATAACACGGACTGCGCCAGAGGGAGGCCCATCCGCGCATCGAAGTACCGCTGCAGAATACCGTGGTAGCATCCCGACTGATATCGGTCGTCGCATTCCGTAAGCAGACGGGTCGCCGTCGCTGGAGTCGATCGCACCGCGTAACCAAGCGCGTGCGCCAGCGGGTGTCCGAGCAGAACGAGCGATGGATCGCTGTGGATGATCTGGTCCAGCGTGCCCATGGCCAGAGCGATGTTTCCGGCCGACGACAATGATGCCAATCCATCTCCGATGCAGGTCGAATAGGCATCAATGGATTGCGTGACGCGCGGCTTGCAGACGCGAAGCAACGAATCCGCCACCATCGCCGAGTCGGCGACGCCGCGGCGCGGGGTGGTTGGCGCGCTCGCCAAAGTGTCGGCGGGCCCTTCCCGCATCGACATGTGCTCGTGCTGGGCCGCGGCGGGCGACGACGCGCCAAGAAAGATCCACGGCGCCAGCCACAACGCCATTGATCTGCTTTTGTATCTTCGTTGGTTGTTTGTCACGACTCAGTATCACCGCGCGGAGCACGCGATTCAACTGTCGGCAGCTCGCTGCTAGCTGGCCTCGAGGCTCAAGCTGTGATTGAGGGCGGTGGCTACGTACACCATGTCGATGCTCTTGAAGAACTCGTGCCAGGCCGGTGGAGCGCGAAACGCCATTCGCCCGGTAGCCTCTTCCCAGACGGGGACCACGATACCCGGAATGTTGGAGGCCGTGGCGCTGCGCTGAAACGCCTCCTGGATCCTCGCCTGCTCAGAGGGAGAGCGCTTCCCGAACGAGCGATCGACCGGAACGATGATTACGTCCCGGCCCTCGCGTCGCAGCGACGCCACCTGAAAGGTGGGCATCTCGACCAAGCGTTTCGCTGGTTCTCCCATGTATCATGAGCTTTTCACCTGCATTCAATGGAGTCAATGTCGATTCCCTATCTTCTTGTGTCGCTTTCCTATCAGAGCATCATTGTGCCCGCAACGCATTCCGTGCGCGCTATTTTTTCCTCGTGAACAAGCTTGCTCCAATCGTGGCTCTGCTCATCGTTGCCGGCTGCGGCGGTCGCGGAGCGCGCAAGAGTGGCGAAACCGGCGGCACGCTCGTGATCGCTACTACCCAGGATCCGGGAACGCTGTTTCCGCCCTTTGTCAATACGTCGACGGGAAAGCAGATCGCCGAGCAGATGTACGATTATCTCGCCGACGTGGGACCGGATCTCGATATTCGCGACGAGCACTCGTTCCGACCCGGCCTCGCGGACCGCTGGCGCTGGATGAATGACTCGCTGATGCTGGCGTTTCACATCAATCCCGCCGCGAAGTGGCACGATGGCCGTGACGTGACCGCGCGCGACGTAGCCTTCACTTTCGCGCTCAACAAGAATCCGGTTGTCGATAGCCGCGTCATGACCGATATCAGAAACATCGATTCGGTTACCGTCACCGACTCACTGACGGCCGTGTTCTGGTTTCACAAGCGGTCTCCGACGCAGTTCCTCGATGCTGCCGCGCAGATGCTCATCCTGCCTGCGCACCAGCTCGAGAGCCTCAGGCTGGACGCTCTTCGCCAGAATCCTCCCGCACCCGTCGGAACGGGCCGCTTTCGGCTGCGCAAATGGGACAAGGACGCATCGGTCGAGCTGGTCGCGGATACGTCGAACTTTCGCGGTCGGGCGCGGCTCGATCGCGTGATCTGGTCCGTCGCTCCCGACAATCAGGTTGCCCTGACCCGATTGCTCGGCGGCGAGGCCGATCTCATCGACGGGCTTCGCCCTGAAAACCTCCGCGACCTCGCTGCGCGGACAGACTTGCGCACGATCATCCTTCCCGGAATGGATTTCGGGTTTCTACGCTTCAACCTCCGGGACCCGGCCGATCGGAGAAAACCTCACCCGCTGTTTTCCGATCGTGAGCTGCGTCGCGCCTTGGCGATGTCACTCGACCGAGCGGCGATGGCCCGAAACGTCTTCGATACTTTCGCGCTCGTTCCCGTGGGTCCCAACGTTCGAGCGTTTCACAGCACCGATCCTCGCGGGCAACAGCTGCCTTACGACGCGGCCCGGTCGTCCAAGATTCTCGATTCACTCGGGTGGAGGCGCCGCGCGGTCGATGGCGTGCGGGTAAAAGGAGGCAAGGAGCTCGCGTTTACGCTCATCCTCCCGTCGGAGAGTCTCAACCGCATGAAGATGGGTCCGCTGATTCAAGAACAGTTCCGCCGAGTGGGTGTTCGCGTGACGCTCGAGCCGCTCCAGCTCGTCACGCAGACCGAGCGAGAGACTGAGGGTAGGTTTGACGCCAGTCTCGGGGGCTGGTCGATGCCCTCCAGCCCAGACGCCCTCCGCGGGGCGTGGACGACGGCTGGAATAGGCAGGAACGGAACGAATTACGGCGGATACAGCAATCCCCGTTTCGACGCGCTTCTGGATAGCGCTCTTTGGGCGTCGCCCGCGCGCGAAAGAGACGCTTTCACGCGTGCATACTCGGTCATCAACGACGACGCGCCGGCAGTCTGGCTCTACGAGCCGCGAAAGATCATAGGGCTCCACAAGAGACTTCACACCGCCCCGATGCGACCGGACGCCTGGTGGTTCGATCTGGCAGATTGGTATGTCCCCACTGTTGAGCGCCTACCCAGGGACTTAATTCCGCTCGGCCGTTGAGGCCTTGGAAGGGCACTTAACTCGGCTTAAGTGACACGAAATCGACCCTCGGATGATACGAAACAGGCATTTCTAAAACGTGCGTAAAGTAGCATTTTTGAGGCACCAAATACCGCCCAAAAAGCCCCTATGATCCGGCATCAGGTCTATTTCGATACGCTTGGCAGGATGAAAGAGGAAAGCGCCTCCTGGCGTTCGGCTTTTGCCGGACTCTCGGTATTGCGGCTCGTTGACTCCTACGCGGAAACGGGTCTCTCGGTGGACCCGGGCAACTGGGCGCAGCTCCACAACGTCCGTATCGCGATAGAAGAAGTGAGCGAAGGGGATCCGATTCGAGGCGTGCTGACGACCGTGCTCGAGGAAATCACACACCGCTCCACCATAGACGCCACAGTCTGCTCGGCGCTCCTCGCCTATGGTCGCGCGCTGGACTACGAGGCGAGCTGGGCGCTGGCCGCTGATGTCTTCGCGACCGTCGCAAAACACACCAAGCCGGAAAAAAATGCACCGCTCGCCATCGAGGCGAACATTGCAGTAGGCGGCGCAGCCCGCCGCAACGGCGATTGGGAGGTTTCCGCACGCGCTTACTCGCAAGCCGCTTATATCGCCGATGCGGTTGGTGACCGCCAAGGCATTCTCACGGTTCAGGTTGGTATTGCCAACACCTACCTGGCTAAGGGTAATCTTCCCCAGGCGCAGTCGATCCTCGACGACGTGATCGTGCAGTCACACGATCAGGGCTTGGCCGGTGTCCAAGGTCTCGCGCTGCACAGTAGAGCGGCCATTTCCCATATCCGCGGCGAAAAAACGGAAAGCGTGAGATACGGGTACGAAGCGCTCGAGTTGACCAACAACCCAGCCGATCGTGACCGAATCATCGGCGATCTCGCCGCCGGATTTTCTGAGCTGGGGATGCGCGAAGCGGCGCGCGACTCTTACCTTCTTTTGCTCGCAACTGCCCAGACGAAATGGGTGCGGTGGCAAGCAACCATCAACTTGCTGGAGTTGGCCAGTGTCGATGGAATGGCGAGCGCGTTCGACGCTTACGCCAGCGAGCTTCGAAAGGCCCCGCTGGGTCCCTGGCTGAAATCTCACTTCCTGCTGCTGCTGGGCGAAGGACTTGAGCGGTTCGGTCGTTTCGAAGCGGCCGAGCAAGCTCTCACCGAAGCGGTGGAGTATTCTGGAGCGAACCAGATCTTCACGGTCAACTTCAAGGCCGAGGAGTCTTTGACTTCGGTCCGCTCAAGAGTTGCCCTCGAACCCCGCCCGATGCCGGTGTTCGCTCAAGTCCCGCACGAGGTCCTTGCGGCAGCCCATGCCATTTCCGAGCTCCGCAAGGCCGCAACAGCTGCTGCGTGAGCTAGTGACCAACGCAGGTTGAAGAACCACTAACAACCGGGCAGGAACTGTCGTTCTTGGGGGCGGTCATGTCCGAGCAAGCGGCGAGAACGACCGAGGCGATGACGGTGCTGATGATGAGAAGGCGGCGGCGGATCATTGGAGTGTCTCCTGACAAATGGGGGTAAGTACGTTGGCAAACCGTTTACGTGTGCAACGTACGGGCGCCAGGAGATGCCGAAATGCTGTTTTCTTATCAGAAAATGCCTGTTTCTTATCAAAAACAGCACTTTTCTTATCACTTACCCCTCCCGCTGACGAGGTTCTGACGTCAGTTTCCTAGGTATGCGCGCGATCGCCGGATGAGCGTTGCGGCGTTCCTACCCACCAGGTTGCTCACCCACGTCAGGCATGTCTTCGCCGACGAGCCTGAGCTTTTGATCGCTGCGTCCTGGCAGGAGCTCGAGTCGTTCATCCGCCGAAAGCCGGTCAGTGTCGTCATCCTCGACCCCGCTGCCGACGGTATCATGAACGTCGGCGCCGTCGAAGGACTCCTGAAGCGCTACCCTTCGCTCCCCCTCATCGCCTATGTCACCCTCCACGCGCCCCAGTTCAGCGCGGTGGCCCAGCTTGGTAGACTTGGCCTCAAGGAGGTCGTGCTGCATCGCTTCGACGATGCGCCGGAAGGCTTCAGGGAGCGGGTCGAAAGAGTAGAAGGCAATGCCCTTACCCACGCGGTTCTGGCAGCGCTACGCACCCGACTGGGACACCTGCCGCGCCAGCTGGCGGTCGCCGTCGAAAACCTCTTCGAGTCGCCCCACCGCTACACCAGCGCGCTCGATCTGGCCATGGAAGCGGGAATTGCCATCGTCAGCGTATACCGGAATCTCGACGCCGCGAGGCTGGGCTCACCCAAGCGACTGCTGATCGCCGCCAAAGTCCTGCGTGGATTCGGCTACCTGCGGGATCCGGGTTACTCGGTGCTCGACGTCTCGATCAAGCTCGGATACAAGACGGCTCGGATATTCTCGCAGCACTGGGTGAGCGTGTTCGGACACACTCCGGCGCGAGTCAGGACGCGGCTCACCGACGAAGCGGCTATCGCCGGGGTGATGGAGTGGCTCAACTCGGGAGACGGCGACTCGCCGCTGGACGAGGGATTCGACCGCCCGCCGGGCCACAATGGGTCCCGACGACGACGTCGTCGCAGACCGGAGCCGAGTTAGGCTAGTCCCACTGGAGAATGCCCTTCATGTCGTCGAGAAGGGGCACTCCACCCTGGTGCCGACGCTGTTTGGTCCCCTCAGAATCTTGCGCCTCGTCCGGCACTCTCGAGAGGTCGCTCCACGAATTGCTCAGCTTCACCGTCAGCGGATCCCGCCCCAACCCGTCGCCAACGGAGTCGGCGACGGTAGGATGGGTCCGCTCGATGTCACCTCGTAAAGGAGAATCGGACTTTCTCTGCTTCATCGGGTTGGGGGAGGGGCACTGTCTGGTGGGTCGTAATGATCGAAGGCGATTACCGGAGCGCCCGCGAAGGTATTAACTAATATGCGTCCGCCGCCCATGACTCGTCTAGCGGCAACCAGGTGATCCGCGAACCACTGCCCTCGGCGGGTTCTCAGGTCATCATAACGCACGCCGTGCCCGCTGGAAGAAGAATGTATGAAACGCCCATTTCCGGTGTAGATCGCGACATGACTGATCCGGCCGCCCTGCTGGAATAGCATCAAATCGCCGATCTCCAGAGCCCGCGGGCTCGGCTCGACGGCCACACCGGCTCCTGCCATCTGCCGCGACGTCCGCGGCAGATCGATGCCCTGCTCTTCATAGACGTACTGCACGAAGCCGGAGCAGTCGAACCCGCTCCTCGGCGACGTCCCCCCGTATCGGTAGGGAACGCCGATGAACTGCTCGGCGGTAGCCACCACTCTGCGAGCAGACACGCTCGCAGAGGTGGTGCTGACCGGCCAGGTAGTCCGCTCCGGAGCGGACCGTCGGGCGGGTCGAGAGGCGCCGGGCGGAATGTCCGGAGCGCGCCTGGACCACACCGACGAGCGCGCGTGGCCCCCGCCGAAGTGAAGGCCTATGCCGACCCGGTATTCGATTCCGCGCACGAACTGTGAGTCAGCTGGCGTCGCTGGGGCGGCCAGGTGTCGCGAACGTGCTTCGCCGTTCACCGACAGAGTGTGCCCGATTGCCAGCTGGAGTCCGCCGCCGTAGCTCCACGTGCGGATCGCGTCGGTGAATCCAATTGGCTCCGCAGCGCTCTCGAGTCCGAGTCCGCCGAAAGTGTACGGCATGAAACCTTCTCCGAGCCCTGCGTTCACGGGTCCCAACATCAGATCGGCGTTGGTCGCCCAAACCAGATTCGATGGTCCTTGGCCGGCACCCACGGTCTGTGGGTTGAGAGACGAGACTCCGAGTCCTCCACTGCCGCGGATCCCGACGTATGGCGTCCCGACACTGAGGGATAGCCCGCCCA
>DASXGU010000288.1:0-5921 GCA_036488915.1 Gemmatimonadaceae bacterium
CCGGGACGCGTGAGGCCCAGGAAATCACGTTCTGGAAAGCGGCGTACTTGGTGGACCCGGCCAACGCTCAGGGGTCTCTTTCCAGCGGCATAGCTGCTCTGGATGGCTATCTGGCCACCGACTCGACGGGCTGGTACCGGAACGAGGCAACCGTGCTGCGCCGCACCGCCGCGGCGGCGCAAGGCGTAGCGAGTCAATCGGCGACAACGGTTGTAACCGACACCGCCACGCAAGTGGTCCGTGACACGGTGGTCGTTGGGAGCAAGTCGCGCGACGAGCAGATCGCCGCGCTCAAGGATCAGCTGGCCAAGAGCAGGGACGAGCTCGCCAAGGTCAGCGCTGAGCTCGACCGCATCAAGAAGAGGCTCGCAAACCCGAGCAACTGATCCGCGGGTCAGCGCGGATCAGCCGACGCGGAACAGCTCCAGCGCGCGCGCATACCGCGCGCTCAGAACCTTGCGCACGCCCGCATTCTCCTTAGTCGCGAGCTCGGGATCGCGCTCGAGAATCTTCTCGGCCGCTTCGCGCGCGCGGACATTGAGCTCCTCGTCCCGGACGGGATCGGCGATCCTGAACGTCGCTTCTCCGCTCTGCTCCTGGCCGAAAAGGTTTCCCATGCCGCGCAGCCGCAGATCGGCACGCGCGATCTCGAAGCCATCTTCGGTCTCCACAAACACACGCAGTCGCTCCGCCGCTTCATCACCGAAGTTTCCGAGCAGAATGCAGTAGGACGCTTCAGCCCCGCGGCCGACTCTTCCCCGCAGCTGGTGCAGCTGGGATAGCCCGAACCGCTCCGGGTGCTCGATCAACATCACAGTGGCGTTGGCGACGTCGATGCCGACCTCGATGACGGTCGTGGAAACGAGCACGTCGATCTTTCCATCGCGGAACGCGCGCATGATGGTCTCTCGCTCGTCGGTGGGGACCCGCCCGTGAATCAGCGCCACCACCCGCCCGGCGAATGCGCCGGCCGACAATTGCTCGTACATCGTGGTCGCCGCCTTGAGATCGGTCTTCTCGGATTCCTCGATGACCGGATACACGACGTAAGCCTGACGCCCCTTCTCGGTCTCTCGGGCCACGAACTCCAGTACCCGGTCGCGAGCCGACTCGGGACGCATTACCGTCGTCACCGGCTGCCGGCCGGCCGGCCGCTCGTCGAGGGTGCTGACATCGAGGTCGCCGTAAACGGTGAGCGCCAGCGAGCGAGGGATCGGCGTCGCGCTCATGAGCAGCACATCGGGAGATTCTCCCTTCGCCGAAATGGCGGCGCGCTGCTCGACGCCGAAGCGATGCTGCTCGTCGATGGTGACGAATCCCAGCTTGCCGAAGACAGACGATCCCTGGACGAGAGCGTGGGTGCCGACCGCAAGCACGGGCTCGGTCGACGCCAGTCGCGCCGCCGCTTCCTTGCGCTCGCGCGCACTCATGCTGCCGGTCACCAGCACTGGTGTGATGCCGAGGGGCTCGAGCAACCGCGTGAACGTGCGCGCGTGCTGCTCGGCGAGGAGCTCGGTCGGTGCCATGATTGCCGCCTGATAGCCGTTCTCCATTGCCAGCAGCGCGGCGAACAGGGAAACGATGGTCTTGCCGCTCCCGACGTCTCCCTGGAGCAGACGGTGCATGCGGCGGGAGCTGGTCATATCGACGACGATTTCCCTGATCGCCGTGGCCTGAGCGTCGGTGAGCGTGAACGGCAGCGCCTTGCGCAGCGAGCTGGTCAGATCACGCCGGTTCTGGAAGGCGATGCCGCTGCGCTTCTCGCGCTTCACCGCGTTGGCGCGCCGATGAAGCATGTGCACGAAAAGCAGCTCCTCGAATGCCAGCCGTGCCCGCCCGCGCATGCCTTCGGCGATCGTCTGGGGACGATGCACCATTCGTATCGCATCGCGAAGCGACGGCAGACCCGCGGCACGCAGGATGTCCTCTGGGAGATACTCCTTGAGCAGGGGCAGCAGCGTGTCGAGGTGGGTGTCGATGATTCCTCTGATCACCTTGAACGACAGGCCTTCGGTGGCGGGATAGACGGCCAGCACTTTCCCACTTTTGATGTCGTCTTCGTCCTTGCCGAGCTGGATATACTCGCGCGGCTGCAGCTGGCGACCGTGAAAAAACCGCACCGGGCCCGTGAGCAGCATGAGGTCTCCCTTCTCGATGGTGCGATCGAGAAAAGGCTGCCCCGGCCAGGATGCCTCGATCATCCCGCTCTCATCCTGGAGCACCGCCTGGAAGATTCTGAGACCACGCCGGGTGGGGATGATGCCCTTGGAGATGACCTTCCCGACAATGGTTCCGTCCATCCCCGTCTCGAGCGAGGCGATGGGCGTGATGGTGCTGGCGTCCTCGTAGCGGTGAGGAATGTGGAACAGCAGATCGCGCGCTGTGACGATGCCAAGCCTTCGCAGCGATTCAGCTCGCACCGGTCCGACGCCCTTGAGGTAATTCACGGGCATGTCGAGATAGACCTTGCCGCGAGCCTCCATCTACCCTTCGAGAACCTCGCGCGCGAAGGTGTGCGGATCGAACGCCTCGAGGTCGGTCGCCTTTTCGCCGGTGCCGATGAATTTCACCGGCACGTTGAGCGCCTCGTGCACCGCCAAAACGATTCCACCCTTGGCGGTGCCGTCGATCTTCGTCACCACCAGGCCGGTGATGGGAATCGCCTCGGCGAAAGTCTTCGCCTGCGCGACGGCGTTCTGCCCGATGGTGCCGTCCAGCACCAGCAGGGTCTCGTGCGGGGCGCCGGGCAGGCGCTTGCCGATGACGCGGTTGATCTTCTTCATCTCCTCCATCAGCGAACCGCTGGTGTGGAGGCGGCCGGCAGTGTCGACGACGACGACATCCTTGCCGCGGCTGACGCCGGCGTCCACCGCATCGAACGCCACTGAAGCGGGGTCGGTGCCCGGATTGCCACCGACGAAGTCGGAGCCGGTCCGCTTCGACCACGCCGCCAGCTGGTCGATCGCGCCGGCGCGGAACGTATCAGCGGCCCCGACCAGCACCGACATCCGATTTGCCCGCAACAGGTCGGAAAACTTTCCGATGAACGTCGTCTTGCCTGCGCCGTTGACGCCGACGACCAGGACGACGGTCGGGGGTGCCTGTGCCTGGATCACCCGCTCATCGCTGCTCCCGGCGCGCAACGCGGATTCGATCGCCGTCCGCAGGGCATCGCGGAACTGCTCGTCCGTCCTGATCACTCCGCGCCGAGCCTGTCCCTCGATTTCGGCGACGAGCCGCATGGTCGTCGGCACGCCGAAGTCGGCGCCGAGGAGGATCTCCTCCAGCTGCTCGAGCGAGCCCTGGATGCCGCCGGCGCGGGCGATGGCCGTGACGTCGGTGAGCGCAATGTCTTTTATCTTCGTCCACAGGGAGCGGGTCGGTACGTCGCCCGCGCGCCGAAGTATTCTGCCTGGCATGGCCTGCGTTGGTTAATGCGAAAAAAAAACCCGGACGGTGAGGTCCGGGTTGGAAAATAAGCCGTGCGAGCTTCGCGCGTCGCTACTCGGCGATGTTGGCGAGATGGGCGTCGTTGAGGCTCGCCAGCGTCTGACTGCGCATCTTCTGGAACAGGGCGCGCTCGTTGGCCGGAATCGGCTCGCCGCCCTTGCTCTGCAGCGCCAGCTTGGGATCGTGGGCGACTCCGTCGACGCGAATCTCGAAATGGAGATGCGGCCCGGTCGCCCAGCCGGTCATGCCGACGTAGCCGATGGTCGAGCCCATGGCGACGCGCGAGCCGGCCTTGATCCCGGTGGCAAAGTTGCGCATGTGGCCGTAGCGACTGACCATGCCGTTGCGATGCCGGATGTCGATCATGTTGCCATAACCGCCTTTCTTGCCGGCGAAGATCACCACCCCATCGCCGATTGCGCGCACCGGGGTTCCCTCGGCGGCTGCGTAATCGGTTCCGGTGTGATTGCGCCACTCACCGAAGATCGGGTGCTTTCTGGCGCCGAAGACGCTGCTGATCCGCCGGAACGTCAGGGGAGCGCGGAGAAATGCGGCACGCAGCGACATGCCGCTGGCGTCGTAGAACTGGCCCGTGCTGGACCCGGGCGTATCGAAGTGAATCGCCTCGAGCGGATTGCGCGCCGCGGAAACCGCGAGGCGCGCGCCGAGGATCTTGTTGACGATGATCGCGCCGTTGGGCTTCTGGAGACGCTCGACCAGAAGGTGGAACTTGTCGCCCTCGTGGAGGTCGCGGCTCATGTCGAGCTTGTACTCGAAGATGTCGGCGAGCGACCACGCGAGCTGATGCCGTGCGGACGGCGGCAGAACGCCGACGCCACTCTCGTTGAGCGCGTTGTAGAGGCTGGAGCGGATCACACCCGCTATCGCCAGAGTATCGACGAGCTCGGAGTTCGATGCTTCGACGACAACCGGATGGAGAAGGAAATCAGCTGGCTCGAGTCCGGGTCGGGAGACGACGACCGGCTCCATCGCGAAGACCTGCTTCTTTTCCAGGGTGGGGGTAAGCCAAATGGCGACCGCTGCCATGGCCGCCACGATTGCATAACCGAGAGGTCTTACGCGAGCCTGCTTCAATCCATCTGTCTCCGAATGAATGTCGGGATCTCCATGTCACTCAGATCCTGCTCTGGAGACGACCGATCCCGCTCTGGAGTCACGATCGGATTGCTGGTCGGAGTATTTCTTTTTGGAAGCTCTAGTGGCGCCCTGGTGATGCCGTTTCCACGGGGCGCGCGCAGCGGAATCACCGGCGCGCCGCGAATGATCGGCGACGGCGTGGCGAGGATCGGCTGGGGCTGGGTCGAAGGCGTCTGCGGGCGATCGAAACCGGTGGCGATGACGGTCACCCGGATCTCGCCCTGCATGGCCGGCTCGTGCACCGCGCCGAAGATGATCTCGGCGTCTTCGCCGACGGCGTCGTGGATTATCTCGTTGATCTGATGGACTTCGCCGAGGGTGAGGTCAGCGCCGCCGGTGATGTTGACGAGGACGCCGGTAGCGCCCGAGACGGAGACGTTGTCGAGCAGATGGCTGGCGATCGCCTGCTGAGCCGCCTCGATGGCCCGGTTTTCACCTCGGCCGATGCCGGTACCCATCAGCGCGGATCCGCCTTCCTGCATGACCGTCCGGACGTCGGCGAAATCGACGTTTACGAGACCGGTGACGCTGATGAGCGAGGATATGCCCTGAGTGGCGTGCAGAAGCACCTCGTCCGCCTTCTTGAGGGCGTCCTGGAACGGGATGCCCTTGCCGACAACTGCCAGCAGTCTCTCGTTCGGGACGACGATCATCGTGTCGACGTTCTTCCGCATCTCGGCGATGCCGAGCTCGGCCTGGCGCATGCGCTTGCGGCCTTCGAACAGGAACGGCTTGGTGACGATTCCGACTGTCAGGGCACCAGCTTCGCGAGCGAGCTCGCAAAGGACGGGTGCGGCGCCCGTTCCAGTTCCGCCACCCATGCCGCAGGTCACGAAGACGAGGTCGGCGTTATGCATTGCGCGCGCGACTTCTTCCCTGCTCTCGTCGATGGCCTGCTTCCCGATCTCCGGCCGCGCGCCAGCGCCCAGCCCACGGGTTAGCTTCTTACCTATCTGAATTTTGACGTCTGATTTCGAGTTCAGGAGAGCCTGAGCGTCGGTGTTGACCGAGATGAACTCAACGCCTTCGAGATGTTCCTCGATCATTCGGTTGACGGCGTTTCCGCCACCCCCACCGACGCCGACAACCTTCATCCGGGCGTTCTGTGAGGTGTTCTCCTCGAATTCGAATATCATCGGGTAGGGAAACTCCGGTACGGCGGGATATGTGGAAAAAAATCTCGGGCTAGTATACGGCCGTTAGTCGATTAGTACCATAGCCAAAGACGAGCGGGCGCCAAAAAAAGTACACCCGCTGTCAAGCGAGTTATCCACATGGGTTTTTGGACCCGCATTTTTATGATTTTGTCATAG
>DASXGU010000033.1:0-4445 GCA_036488915.1 Gemmatimonadaceae bacterium
GGCGACCTTGCTGGCGCGTTTCGTCGCGTCAGAGAAAGCGGTGCTCGTGGAGCACGTCGGCGCCAACGATCCCGAGACGCTGAGCCGTCTCTCGATGATCGCGCGGGGACTCGTGTCGCGGGGAATAAATCCGATGGTCGCCCAGCAGCAGGCGCTGGCGATACTGGATCGCCAGGTATCGGTCCAGTCCAGCATGCTGGCCTTTTCCCGGATTTACCTCTATAGCGGTCTGGTGCTGATCGTCGCACTGCCGCTGCTGCTTTTGTTCAGGACAGGCCGCGCCCGTGGGGCGATGGGTCCGGTCCACTAGGCAGGGCTGATTGGCGACCGGAAAGCCGGGCGACCCCGGGAGGGCTGGTTCAGCCGTATCTTACGACGCGGACCCCTTCCCGACGCCCTTGCCCGGCCCCCAACAGTCAAACCCAGCCACACGTATTTCTGATGAGGAAAGAGAGCTCGTAAGTCTCGCCAAGCAGGGGGACGAGCGGGGATTTGCGGGGCTGGTGCGTCTTCATCAGCGGCGGGCATACATTGTGGCGAGATCGATCGTCATGACCCACGAGGATGCGGAAGATGCGGTGCAGGAGGGATTCCTGCGCGCGCATCAGGCGCTGGACCGGTTCGATCCGGCTCAGACTTTCGGCGCGTGGCTCAATCGGATCGTCGCCAACGCGGCGCTGGATCTGGCCCGCCGCCGCAAGGTGCGCAACGCCGAGGAGCTCTCCGAATCGATTCCGGACACGTTCCGCGATCCCGCGGAAAGTGGGGAGCTGCGGCGCCGGCTCGATGCGGCGCTGGCGCAGCTTCCGGATCGCGCGAGGTCGGTAATCGTCCTGCATGATGTAGAGGGCTTTACTCACGCGGAGATTGGCGAGATGTTGGGTATACCGGGTGGCACCGCCCGCTCGGATTTGCATCACGCGCGGCAGAAGCTGCGCGGATTGCTGGGAAACTTGAGGGAGTAAAGATGTCAGATCGTACCAATTTGCGACTCGACGACGAAGCCGAAGGCGATGCGACGATCACGGCGATGCTCCGTGATGTCTATGCACCGCCCGCCGTAGGCGCGTATTGGGACGGCCTCGAGGGTCGCATCCTGGCCTACGTGAAGTCGCACGAGAGCGTTGCCAGGATTCCGGTGAACTGGTGGTCGGATCTCGCCAGCTGGGCGGGGCCCGGCCTCGCCGCGGCGGCCCTCGTGTTCGTCGCTGCCGGGCTGATGTGGTCACGGCAAAAAGACGAGGATCTGCGAGCCGGTTATGAAGCGGTGACCGAACCGCTGGCGTCCGACGTTCTCCCCGGTGCCGTGCAGGTGGTGACGGCCCCGCGCGACGGCTCGTCGCAGCGCGAAGCGACGTTCCGCTACGTCTTGTCTCACTGAGGATCAGATGGAACGCTCCAAGGGTTACGCATTGATGTTTCTGCTCGGCGCGTTCGTCGCCGGCGGCGCGCTCGGGTTCACAGCCGATCGCGTCATGGATACGCGGCACGGCCCCGACGCCCGCGGCTCGCGGGCCTATCGCCAGCGGATGGCCGAAGAGCTCAAGCTGACGCCGCAGCAGCAGGCATCGGTGGATTCACTGATCGAGCAGAAGCACCGTCAGATCGTAGCGCTTTACAAGCCGGTCAAGCCCCAGCTGGATTCGATCGCGCTGCAAGCGCGGGCCATCAGCGACACCACCCACGAACAGATCAAGCGCCTGCTCAATTCCGACCAGCAGCAGAAGTTCGACCGCATGCGCGCGGCTGCCCGAAAGGAGCTCGCTGAGCGCCGTGGCGGAGACTCCGGCGGCAAACCGCCGGGACCACCTTCGGGAAACCGGCCCTACTAGGGTTTTCGCCTGCTGACGACAAAAAAAGCGCCGGTGCACATTGCACCGGCGCTTCGTTTTTCAGGACCCTGACGCGCTAGGCGTTGTCGGGATCGGCGTCCTGCTCACCCTTTCCGACGTTCTTCTGAATCTTGCCCTTGAGCTGCTCGGCGCGGCCCTTGAGGTGCTCGCTGGTGTTATCGGTCGCATCGCCCAGGTCGCCGCGGACTTTGCCCTTCAGCTCGGTGGCGGTGCCCTTGACCTGATTCTCCATGCCCCTCTCGTTTAGATCCTTCATTTGAGCCTCCTTAGGATTATTCGTTCGCTCTTGTAAGGTTGATAAAGCAAGCGATGTGCCTCCATTACCCGTCTGTTTTTCGGACCCGGTATCGGCCTTGCAAAGGCTGCCACGCTTGCGGAAATTCCGGGGTCAGCCGCCATGCGGTTTGGCTGGGCAGAACTCCTCTATTAGGTCGCGCAAATCAGCACTAACCTCGAAGCTCGTCCGAGCGGCCGCCGACTCGCAAAACTCACACTTCTCGCGTTGGGCGTTGTCTACGGAGACATCGGCACCAGCCCCCTTTACGCGCTACGCGAGTGCTTCAAGGCCGAGCACGGCTTGGTCCCGGAGCCGACGAACGTCTACGGCGTCCTGTCCCTGATAGTCTGGTCGCTGATAATCATCGTCAGCGTCAAGTACATCATCTTCATCATGAGGGCCGACAATAACGGCGAAGGCGGCATCCTCGCCCTGCTTGCCCTCATCCTCCAGACCCAGCGCCGCGACGTCGACTCCGTCCGCCGCAAGACCATCATCGCCCTCGGCCTGATCGGCGCCGCGCTTCTCTATGGCGACGGAGTGATCACTCCCGCGATCTCGGTGTTGAGCGCCGTCGAAGGCCTCGAGGTCGTGGCTCCCCAATCCCAGCATCTCGTAATTCCGCTCACGGTCGCGATTCTCGCCGCGCTTTTCTTCTTCCAGCAGAACGGGACGGCCAAAGTCGGTCGCATCTTTGGTCCGGTGATGGCGGTCTGGTTCGTCGCCATCGGCCTGCTGGGCCTGCGAGAGATCGGCCAGGCTCCGGAGATTCTGAAGGCCGCGAATCCCTGGTACGGCCTGAGCTTCTTCCTGCACCACGGCCGGGCCGCTTTCGTGCTCCTCGGAGCCGTGGTTCTCGCGGTCACCGGCGCCGAGGCCCTCTATGCCGACATGGGGCACTTCGGCAAACGGCCGATCCGGCTCGCCTGGTTCATGTTGGTGCTGCCCGCGCTGCTGGCAAACTATTTCGGTCAGGGCGCGTTGATTCTCCGCACGCCCGCCGCCTCGGTCAATCCGTTTTATCTGCTGGCTCCGAGCGCGCTGCAGTATCCGCTGATCGCCCTGGCGACGATCGCCGCGATCATCGCATCGCAGGCGCTGATCTCCGGCGCCTTCTCTCTGACTCAGCAGTCAGTACAGCTCGGATACAGCCCGCGCGTGCAGATCATTCACACCTCGCACACCGATACCGGACAGATCTTCGTCCCCGAGATCAACCGCGCCCTCGGCCTCGGCTGCATCCTGGTCGTGCTTTTCTTTCAGACGTCGAGCTCGTTGGCGGCCGCGTACGGAATCGCCGTCACCGGCACCATGGCGATCACCACGATTCTCTTCTACGTGCTGGCGCGGACACAGTGGCAATGGAGCGTGTGGAAAGCCGGCGGCCTCGCTTCGTTTTTCCTGATCATCGATGTCGCATTCTTCTCTGCCAACATGCTGAAGATCGTGGAGGGCGGTTGGGTGCCGCTGGCGATCGCGCTGGCGATCTTCATCCTGATGACGACCTGGCAGCGCGGACGCCTGATCGTGCGCAGTCTGCTCATCGACGCCTCGATCCCACTCGACGCGCTGCTCAAGGATCTCGGCGACGAGAACCCCGACAAGCGCTTCAAGCCGGCGCGGGTCCCGGGAACAGCAGTGTTTCTGACCTCCGAATCGAAGGATGCGCCGCTGGTGCTGTTGCATCATCTGAAGCACAACAAGGTTCTGCACGAGAACGTGGTGCTGTTGTCGATCGTATCGGCGCAAGTGCCGGAGGTTCCGCTTACCGAGCGCATCGAGGTGACGTGCTTCCCGCACAACTTCGGGCGCGTCAAGGCGAGATACGGCTTCATGCAGACGCCGAACGTGCCGGAGATTCTCTCGCTGGCCACCGAGCGGGGGATCATCGCCAAGCCCAGTGAGACGACGTACTACCTTGGCCGCGAGAACCTCATTCCGACCGGGACCAAGCCGCTCGCCCGCTGGCGCAAGCGGCTTTTCATTTTTATGCAGCGCAACGCGCGTCCCGCCACGGAGTTCTTCGGGATTCCGCCCAATCGAGTGGTCGAGCTGGGCGCGCAGATGGAGTTCTAGAGGCTGGGTCGCAAAGCGCGCGCGGACTCAGTCGCGGTTTCTCAGCTTCTCGATGTCCCGGCGCTGCTTTTTGGTCGGCCTCCCGCGCTCGTAGCTGGAGCCGGTTTGGGCGATTTTCATCTGCGCCTGCAGCGCCTCCCTGGCCTTCCTGCTTTCTTCGGTTTCCTCGTAAAGCGTGGCGGCCGCGGATGCCGGGCCGCGCATCTCGGAAAGCGCGCGCACGGTGACAATGTGGTTAT
>DASXGU010000035.1:0-2848 GCA_036488915.1 Gemmatimonadaceae bacterium
GCCAGGATGCCTACGGCAACATGTCGATCATCAGCTCCCAGAACGTCGGCAACAACGGAACCTGGAACAACGGATCTCGTAACGGCACCTGGAACAACAGCAGCCGTAGCGCCCGCCGCCGCGACACCGACGACCAGGGCAATTACAGCCGTCGCACCAACGGTAGCTACAACGGCAGCAACGGCAGCTACGACCGCAACAACCCCAGCTACAATCGCAACAACGCCAGCTACAACCGCAACGCCGGCAACTACAACAACGGCAAGTCGGAACACAAGGACAAGGACAAGGGTAAAGGAAAGAAAGACAGAGACTAGATCTCTTGCACTCATAGCGACGGCCTCGGCGAACGAAAGTTCTCCGGGGCCGTTTCGCATCGGGTGCGATGTATGCACCTTCCACAGCGAATGCAGCGAACCGTAACCGACAGATATCTTCCCCCCGACCGCGAGGCTTTCGTCGCGGCCGAGCCGCCGACCGGACGCCTGATCGTCATCGCGCCGACGCGCGCTGCGTGCGAGACAATCGAGCTCGCGCTTGGATTGCACATCCCGACCGTCCTGGAAAAACAGCACGGCGACGAGATCCGGGAGCTTGCCGCCGCGGGAAAGGGCTTCGGCATCGTCGCCGGTACCGGAACGGGCAAGACGCTCTCGATCCGGCCCATCGCCGAGACGATTCTGCACAGCGAGCTGAGAAGCGGCGTCGTGAATCGGGAGCGTGAAGCCACTCCCGAGACTCCGACGTGGAACGTCATCGTCGTCACCACCGGCATCGCGCGCCGCTGGTTCCAGGACGGTGACATTCTGGCGAGCGACACCCTGGTGGTCGATGAGATCCACCAGACGTCGGCGGAGCTCGAGCTCTGCCTGGCGCTTGGCAAGCGCGTCGGATGCCGTTTCATCTGGCTGTCGGCGACCGTCGATCCGAGCTTCTACGAGAAATACCTGAATGCCGCCGCAGTTCTCGAGAGCTCGGCATTCGACCCCGCCAAGGCCGCGGACGTCAAAGTAGTGAGAAAGGATCCGCTGACTTTCCTCGACGACCGCTTTCTCCAGCAGGTAGTGAAAGAGCGCCGCGGAGTCGGAATGTTCCTGCCCACGCGCGCCGGTGTCGAGCAGGCGGCAGAGCTGGTCGGTGAGCGGTTCCCGCGCATCAACAGCGCTTTCTATCACGGCGGCGAGCCCATCCGCATCATCCGGCCTTTTCTGGAGGGCGGCGAGACCAGGCCGTACTTCCTGGCGATGACCGCCGCCGGGCAGAGCGCGCTCAACGTCCACGGCCTCGATACCGTCGTCATCGACGACACTCGCTTCAGCAACATCATCGAGCGCGGCAAGAACGTTCTCACCCGGCTGCACCTCGGTGCCAACGAGATTTTGCAGATGGCGGGCAGAGTCCATGGACGAGTCTCCGGTGGAAGGGTCTTCATTCTCTCCGACCGCGACATCCAGTTCTTGGCGCTGCGGCCGACCCCGCCGGAATTCCAGCTGGCGGGCGACTCTGAGCGGGTGGCGATGACCTGCGCCGACCTCGGCGTCGCGGCGGACGAGCTCGAGCTGCCGGTACCACTCGATCGCGTCGCCTACAGAAAAGCGGTAAGGCTTCTGGAGCAGCGCGGAATCATCGAGAACGGGAGACTGTCGCGTTACGGCAAGGCGGTCGAGGCGATGCCCGTAGATCGGCCGTGGGCGGAGCTGCTGGTGAACGCCGACGACGAGCTCGTCCCGTATCTGGCAGTCATGAGCTCGATCGAGTCGCTGCATCGCATGACTCGCGAAGATCGCGACCTTTCCGGCGTCGTCGTCCCGGGCAGCGACCACCTCACGGCCTACAATCTTTATGCGGAGGCGTTCTCACACTGCGGCTACATCGGCGAGGTTTACGGGCTGCCGCGGCAGCTCTTCGACGAGAGCATTGAGGGCTGGGCCGAGCGGCGCGGCGTGCTGGTGAAGGCCATTGAGGATGCGGCGCTGGCGATGGCGAGCATCTATCGATCGCTGGGGCTCGAGCTGCCGACCCGCATGGTGAACGCGCGCGATCACATCTTCCGCCGGTTCACCGAGCTGCTCGCGCAGTTCATGCCGTTCGATCTGGTGATCGACGAGCTGACCTCGGACGGCACTGAAGCGCGCGTCTCGAAGACCAGCGTCTGCGGCAGCTGGGGAGCCATTGCCGGCGACCTCAGGTATTTCGCCGACCGCTCGGGCATCCCGCGCGCCGCGATCGAGGGGACGCAGGTGCCGATTGATCTGATCCGTCGCTATGCTACGCGCGGAAAAGTCGAGGTGATCTACGATCCCCGCCGAAAGCATGGCCCGCTCGTGCTCAAGCGGAGTCTCGACTACTTCGGCTTCGAGCTGGAGAGCGAGCTCGATACGGTCGAGGAATTCCCCGCCGAGCACGCCGATGAGGCGAGGCACGTCCTCGCCGAAGCACTCGCGCGTGGCGAAGCCAGGCATTTCGCGGTCAAGAAGAATCGCGACGTGATCGAGTCGATCCGCGAAGCCTACAAGCGCTCGGGCGGCGAGACCCGGCGGCTTGGCCTGGCCGAGCTGACCTCGCTTTACGAGCACGAGCTCGCCGACGTCCGGTCGATGGATGACTTCCGGGCGGCGCGTCTCAAAATAGACAAGCCGAGCTTCGTGCCACCCGAAATTCAGGATCGGCTCGACTCCCTTCCGGAGCAGGTGATGATCCGCGATCGCGAAATCGACATCGACTACGATGTGGAGGAACGCGACGGCCAGCGGACGGGAGTTGCTCGACTGCGCCTTCCAGAAAAAATCGCCCGCACTCTCACGGAGCTGGAGATTCCCGCGCTCGATCGTCCGATCCGCTTCGTGGT
>DASXGU010000053.1:0-30579 GCA_036488915.1 Gemmatimonadaceae bacterium
ACGCATCACGGCGCCGGCCTGATCGTTGGCGCCATAGATGAAGCGCACCACCCCCGACAGCACGAGCTTCCGCTCCGCGGAATAGCTGCGCGTCTGTGGGTCGTAGCCGAGTGCGACGCTCAGAGTGTCGCCGGCGCGCGCGCCGAGCTGCTTCAGCATGAAGTCGTTGACGGCGATTGCATCAGGACTCGTGACGTCCCGTCCCGAAACCAGCTCGTAGTCGCCCTGCACCCTTGGATCTATCCCGATCGCCGAACCGCTCACATCGCGGCCATTCACCGGAATGTGGATCGATGCGCCGAGCACGGGGCTGATCTCCCGAACATCGGGATTGGAGCGCAGAACCGCGATGATCCTGCCGACTCCGGGAATCGTCGCGTCGGTGTCGAACGGGAGCGTACCCTTCGGCGACAGGCGCAGCTGAAAGCCGCGCGACAGCAGGAGCTCCCGAAAGGATTCGCGCATGCCCGTCGCCAGCATCACCATGTCGAGCAGCATCGCGGCGGCGATCGCGACCCCCAGAACGGCGAGCAGCGTCCGCGCCCGGTGGCGTATCAGCGACGCCTGCGCCAGCGCTCCCAGCACTCAGCGGCCAAAAAGCTGGAGCGGTGGGGTCCGCACCAGCCGCAGCGAAGCCAGCAGGCCCGCGCCGATCCCCAGCGCCACCGACAACGCCACGGATGACATGACGACCGGCGTCGTCAGAACCGAGAATTGCAGCGGAGTCCGATATAGCGCCTGGTAGTGCCAGTTCACGATCAGCGAGATCGCCCACCCGAGAACCACTCCGAGCGCGCTGCCGAGCAGGGCGACGAGCGCCGATTCGACGACCACCGATCGAACCACCGTCGATCTGGAGATGCCCATCAGCCGCAGCGCCGCGATGTCCTTGCGACGCTCGTCCACCTTGAGGACCATGATGCAGAGCAGAAACACCGAGCTGGCGACGATGGTGATGATGCCAATGGCGCGATGGAATCGACTCACCACCTGGAACGTGCGCGAGGTCTCGACGGCGATGTCGCGCGAGCGATAGGCGCGGAATCCGAACGCCGCTCCATTGATGCGATCGATCAGCGATGGAACGTCAGCCGAGGATTTGGTCTGCACCGCAAAGCGATCGACCCGATCGCCGTAGCCGGACAGCGCCTGCAGCTGGTCGAGGTGCAGGCGGATCCGCAGGTCCCCACGCGAGACCTCGGACGGGTCCGCACCGCGCCGGACGATCGCTCCCACGATCACTGCTTCGCCCGCCGCCCCCGGTTGCGACGAGAGCGACAGCGTGTCGCCCACTCCCAGATTCGCTCGCTCGGCGAGCACTTCATCGATCGCGACGGTGCGAGGCCCCGACACTGTTGGCCGGGAGACAATCGACGACGAATCCTGTATCAGAAGTGAAGCGAGAAGGAGCGCGGGCAGCACCAGCGAAAACTAGCCGGGCCCTCGCTTCCCCGCCTTGTCGGCGGCGGGCGCGACCATGATGCTCATCGCCAGCGGCTGTCCGATCGACAGCTCCTGTCTTCCGATCGACAGCGTGATCGGACCGTCATACGGTGCGCGCGATTTAACGGCGATCCTTTTGCCGGGCACGATCAACAGCTCGGCCAGGTATCGCAGCATCTCCGGATCTTCGTCGGCGACTCTCACCACGGTTCCACTTGCTCCGACGGGAAGCTGACCGAGGGCCATGTACTCGGTCTCGTCGACCGCGCCATCACGCGTGGGAATCGGGGCGCCGTGCGGATCGACCTCTGGCTCGCCGATAGTCGCTGCCATTCTGTCGACCAGCTCGTCGGAAGCTGCGTGCTCGAGCCGCTCGGCCTCCTCGTGGACGCGGTCCCAGGGATAGCCGAGTGCTTCGGCGAGGTAGGCCTCGATGACGCGGTGGCGACGCAGGGTGCGAAGGGCCGCGCGCCTTCCGCTCTCGGTGAGCTTCACTCCGTGGTAACGCTCGTAGGCAAGCAGGCCCTGATCGGCGAGACGTCGCACCATTCCGCTCACCGACGCCGGCGCCAAAGCCAATCGCTGGGCAATCTCGTTGGTGGCCGCCGCGCCGGTGCCCCTGCCGATGGCGTAGATCGCCTTCAGATAGTCCTCGACCGGGGCCGTCAGGGCCTCAGTTCGGGTGGGTCGCGAGTCCTCGCGGGGAGTCACGACGGCTGAAGAGTTGGAGGGTTGTCGCGTGGATTGCCGCGCACCATGAGGACGGGAAGCATCGAGATGTGGCGCAGCTCGCTGGCCACGCTCCCGCGTAGCACGTCGGACAGGCCCCGATGCCCGTGCGTCGCCATCGCGATCAGGTCGCAATTCTCCCGAATCGCGCACGCAGCTATCTCTTTTGCCGGATCGCCCCCCGCCAGAATCGCTTCGGCCTGAAATCCCTCGCGCTCCAGCGAATCGGCCATCGATTCGATGTACTCGCGGTCGCTTTTCATTTCCTCGGACTCGCGGAGCTTGAGCTGATTGATGTTGCGGGCGGCCCATCCATCGGCGACGTGGATCAGGACGATCGAGGCATCGTTGCACGTCCGCGCCAGCTTCCGGATGTGGGCAAGGATCACTTCGTCGTAGGGGGAGTGCTCGACGGGCACGAGTATGCGCTGATACATCGGTTCTCCGGTCAGCCGAAGAATTGGAGCAGCAGCCAAATGTTGAGCACCGCGATGATTCCCGCAACGGCATAAGACAGCGCCTTGAGCCAGAGTGGGTTCGCGAACTCCCCCATCTTCAGCTTGTCTGACGTGAACGCCACCAGCGGAAACACCGCAAACGACAGCTGCATGCTGAGAATCACCTGACTGAGCACCAGCAGCCTGGCGGTTCCACCCTCGCCGTAGAGGAAAGCAACTATCACGGCCGGGATGATGGCGATGGCGCGGGTGATCAGTCGTCGCAGCCACGGCCGCAGCCTGATGCTGAGGAAACCCTCCATCACGATCTGGCCGGCCAGGGTGCCGGTGAGAGTGGAATTCTGCCCGGACGCCAGCAGCGCCAGGGCGAATACAGTGCTCGCTCCCGCCCCGAGCAGCGGCGTGAGCAGCTTGTAGGCGTCCTGGATCTCACCGACCTCGCTGTGCCCGCGCGTGTGGAAGCTCGCCGCGGCCATGATGAGGATCGCGGCATTGACGAACAGCGCGAAGGACAGGGCGATGGTCGAGTCGATGAAGGCGAAGCGGACCGCTTCTTTTCTGCCCGCCGTCGTCTCGTCGTACTGCCTCGTTTGCACGATTGACGAGTGCAGATAAAGGTTGTGCGGCATCACCGTGGCGCCAAGGATTCCGACTGCGACGTAGAGCATGGCAGGGTTCCGCACCACCTCCGTCCTCGGCAGGAAGCCGCGCATTACGGCGCCGAACGGCGGCTGCGAAAGAATTATCTCGAACAGGAAGCAGGCGCCCACCGTTGCGATCAGCGCGATGACCAGCGCTTCCAGCATGCGAAAGCCCTTGTTCTGGAGATACAGCACGATCAGAACGTCAAGGGCGGTGATCACCACGCCGTAGGTGATCGGGATGTGGAAGATCAGGTTGAGCGCTATCGCGGTTCCGATGACCTCTGCCAGATCGCAGGCGGCGATGGCGATCTCACAGGCGATCCAAAGGAAGAAATTGACCGGGGTGGAATAGTGATCCCGACACGCCTGGGCGAGGTCTCGGCCGGTCACGATGCCGAGCTTCGATGCCAGCCCCTGCAGCAGGATGGCCATCAGGTTCGAGGCGAGGATGACACCCAGCAGCGCGTACCCGAACTGCGCCCCACCGGCGATGTCCGTCGCCCAGTTTCCGGGGTCCATGTATCCAACAGCCACCAGATAGCCCGGGCCGGCGAACGCCAGAATCTTCCGCCACCAGCTGCTCCCGTCGATCGGGACGCTTCGATAGACCTCGACCAGCGACGGCGTCGTGCGGGCACGTCGCCAACCGGGTGGCGGTTGCCCGCCGGAGGGTTGCCCCGCCGGCTCCCGCCGTAGACGTCGTGCTGCCTGGTCGAGCCTGACTGCCAAAGTTTCCCCGAATTTCTGTTGGACTACCAAATAAGTTAGTACATCCTAACTTTAAGCGCAAGGGCCGTTCGCACTTCGATTTGCCGCTGTTCGCCCCGCGCTTGTTGCTGTTCGCTGCACTGCGACAGCCGTCGCATCACATCGCCGATAGCTTTGGCCCGTCGATCAGATTTTCTGCCTTCACGCACTGAATGAACAAGACGATGTTATCCTGGCCATACGCCCATCTGGTCATCAATCATTTTCCGGTGGTGCTGAGCGTGGCCGCGCTCGTGGTGACGCTCCTCGCGCTCATCCTCGGCCGGCGGGGACTGTGGCTGACGGCGATGGGTGCCCTCACTGCGGCGGGCCTCTTCGTTTATCCCGTGCACTTCACCGGAGACAAAGCCGACCACGCGCTAAACGATCCCTGGTTCATTCGGCCCGGAACCATCGAGGCGCACGACAATGCCGCCGGAGTCGCCATGGTCGTCATCCTCATCGCCGGCGCCTTCGCGGCGTACTCCTGGTGGAGGTCGTTGAAACAGCCGGCCGAGCTGATCCCCGGCTGGATGCGCGCCGGGGTTCTGGTCGGGGCTCTCGGCGCCGTCATCACGGTCACCTACACCGCGTACCTCGGCGGCAAAATCATCCACGATGCGCCGATCATGGAGCAGAAGCAGGCGCCGGCGGGGCTGCCTCCCGGTGTGGCGGCTTCAGCGCGCGAGCCAACACCCGACTGAGCGCCTCAGCCGAGATTTTCACTTCTCTAAAGGAGCGCGATCAGCTGGGTAAGAATCCGCTCCGTCATGCCCCAGACGATGTGATCTTGGTGCTGGAAGACCCGTGCGCTGATGCTGGTGCCGCGAACGACCACGGTATCGTCGCGCCAGGATTCGTTGCGCGCGAGGGCGGCGAACGGAACCCAGAAGGCGGCCGCCACTTCCGAGCTCAGCACCAGTGGCTCACTCCGATCCAGCAGCGCGACGAACGGCCTCACCACGATCGCCGGGAGCCGCACGCTGCGCGGCCGCAGATCGTCGAGGGTGCCGAGCAGCATTCCTTCGGCGGCGATGTCGATGCCGGTCTCTTCGCGGGTCTCGCGCATGGCCGTCTCCGCGAGCGAGGCGTCGCCGATTTCCTCGCGTCCGCCCGGGAACGCCACCTGTCCGCTCCACGGATCGCCCGGATAATCGGCGCGCCTGATCAGGAGCAGCTCGGGTCGGTCGCTCGATCCAATCCGGAATATCAGCGCCACTGCCGCTTTGCGGATCGAAGGCTCGTCGTCCGCGGCGACTGGCTGGTGGGCGGTGAGCGCGGCGCGGATCCTTTGAACGGTCGGGTCGGAGAGCGCGCGCGCAAATCTTTGCTGATCGGCCGGACCGCTCACTTCATTTCTGCGCCGCGTTGCGGACGAAAAACCTTACCGTCTCGCCGACGACTTTCTCCAGCACCGGCGGCACCTCGTTGAGGGGATGCCTGGCGTCGAAGGCGTGGCCGGCACCGTCGATCAGCCTCAGGGTGCTCACCCCCTTCGACACCGAGTGCAGATGCTCGCCCTCCGAGCTCGGCACGGTCTCGTCGGCGGCGCCGTGGATTATCAGCCACGGCACTTTGACCTTCTTCGCCGCGTTCTCGATGTTGACCTTGGTCTTGCCATGAAGCTCGACATCGTCCAGCAGATCGGTGCCGAGCTTCATCACCTGACCGGTGCGCGAGTTGGTGATGTCGGCATAGCCGCGCTTTCGCCAGGCGAGCATTTCCTCCTGGGACCACCGGTTGGGATATGAGATCGCCGCCCACGTAACGAGCGAGCCGACGCTGGATCCTTCGGCGGCCGTGTACAGAATCGCCATCCCGCCGCCGCGCGAGTGCCCGAACAGGCCAAACTTGCCCTCGATCCAGCGCTTGCGGCGAGCGTACTCCTCCAGAAGCTCGAGATCGTCCAGCTCTCTCGTGAACGTGTTGCCGGCAAACGCCTCGGCATCGGAAAAAGTCTCCCGATCGCGGCCGATGCCGCTGCCGGAAAAATCAAAGGTGATGGCGGTCAGGCCCTCGCGCGCCAGCCGCGCGGCGAGGTACGGGAAGAACGCCCAGTGCGCGAAGCCCTTGAAGCCGTGGCAGACGATCACCGCCCCGATCGAGGCCTCGGGCTGGTAGATCTCACCCCGGATGTAAAGACCATCCGGGCAAGGGATGTCGAACGCCTGGGGCTGAATTTCTGCCGGCGCTCTCACCCTTCGATCTCTCCGTCGATGGCGGACCACCCCTGAATTCCGCCGGACATGGACGCCACATCCTCGTAGCCCATCTGCTTCATGGTCAGCGCCGCCAGGGCCGAGCGATTTCCACGCGCGCAATAGACGACGACTTTCTGATGGCGATCCACGACGGCTTCGATTTTGGTCTCGAGGTTGCCGCGCGGGATGTGAATTGCGTGGGGCAGACGGCCGAGATTCCACTCGTTGGGCTCGCGGACGTCGAGGTAGACCACCCGTTCATTGCGCGTCTGCATGTCGCGAACCTGCTCGGGCGTGAGCTCGTCGATTTGCCGCTTTGCGTCGTCGATCAGATCCTGGCCGGATTTGTGGGACATTTTGTGTTCAGGATTCGGGGAAGGTGACGGTGAGGCGGCGCTCCCGGGTATCGACCTCCGCCATCGCTCCCAGCGGAATTGTCCATTGCTGATCGATGTGTCCCACGGGGACGCCGGCCAGACAGGGAACCTGGACAGCGCGCGCGATCTCGCCCAACGCTTCGTCGAACGGACGGGCGCCACCGCCGGCATCGTCCGGGCATCTCACGCACTCGCCGAACACGATCGCCCGGCAGCCGTCGAGCACACCCGCGACCTCCAGCTGTCGCAACATGCGATCGATGCGATACACCGGCTCGTTGATGTCTTCGAGCACCAGAATGCCGTCGTCGAGGTCGGGCATGAATTCCGTTCCGCAGAGCGACGTCAGAGTGGCCAGGTTTCCTCCGACCAGCCGGCCCTCCGCCCTGCCCGGGACGATCTCGCGCGCGTCGGGGGCCGTACCGCACGGGTCCACCTGCGCAATGACGGCGCGCTCCAGCGAATGCCGCGAGAACTCCGTCAACGCTTCCCGAGCCGTCGGTCCGTGGTACGTGATCAGCCCGCATTTCCTCTGCACCGCGCCGTGTAGCGCGGTGATGTCGGAGTAGCCAAGGATTGCCTTCGGCGACCGGCTGAGCGCCTCGTAATCGATGCCGTCGAGGATCCGGATCATTCCGTAACCGCCCCGCAGGCACCACAGCGCGTCGATTCCCGGATCACGCAGCGCGGTGTTGATGTCATCGAGCCGGTCGCTGTCTTTTCCGGCCAGATAGCCGTTTACATCCGTCGCGTGAGCGCCGGCGATGGGCTCCCAGCCGAGTGCGCGTGCGTTGTCGAGGGCGCGGGGAAGTTCGTCGGGTTTTCGGAGCGGACCGGCGGGTGAAACGAGAGCGACACGCGCGCCTTTTTTCAGCGGCTCGACCGGCCGCAAGTGTTTCACTGGCACGGTTTCATAATTTGTGGCGCGAATTACGCAGTGAATTTGCCGCTTGCATGTTCCTAATATGGCACATGCATTGCTTTTTTTGCGGTCAGTTATAAACAACTCTGGAGGGTAGCCGAATGGCTGGTACGGAAGAGAATTTCGGTGCGAAGGGCGGTGGCGGGTCCGGTGGCGGTGGCGGATCCGGCGGCGGCCGTGGTCCAGGCGGTGGCGGTGGCGGCATGGGCGGCGGTGGTTCTTCCGGCGGCCAGGGCGGCGGTGGTGGTGGTGGCCGTCCCGGCGGTGGTGGTGGCGGCGGTCAGGGCGGTGGCGGACAGGGTGGAGGCGGAGGCGGCGGCCGTCCTGGCGGTGGTGGACAAGGCGGTGGAGGTGGACAAGGCGGTGGCGGAGGAGGACGTCCTGGTGGCGGTCAGGGCGGTGGTGGACAGGGCGGCGGTGGTGGTGGCCGACCCGGCGGCGGTGGTGGCCAGGGTGGCGGCGGACAAGGTGGCGGCGGTGGTGGCGGCCGGCCCGGTGGTGGGGGCGGCGGCGGCAATCGCTGACAATTCCGCTCTCGACGGGGCGCCGCAGGTGTGCGGCGCCCCGTTTTTTTATTGATGCTGCTGCTCCCGGCGATTCTCTGGTCCACTCCGTGGATTGTGCCGCCCCTCATCACCTATCTGAGGCTGCGGAAATCGCGGTCGCTCGACGACGAGAGCGCCACGCCACCGGCGGACGCGCCCCTCGTCAGCGTCATCGTCCCCGCGCGCAACGAAGCCCACAACATCGAGCGCTGTGTCCGGTCGATCCTCACGACCACCTACCCGAACATCGAGCTGCTGGTCGTCGATGATTCTTCCGGCGACGGCACCGCTGAGATCGCGCAACGGGCCATCGATGGCGATCCTCGCGCCCGGGTCGTGCGCAACGATTCACTGCCCGATGGCTGGTTCGGGAAACAATGGGCTTGCGCGACCGGAGCCAGACTGGCGTCGGGAACCGTGCTGCAATTCACCGACGCCGACACCGTGCACGCGCCCGACCTCGTCACGCGCTCCGTCAACGCCATAGTGCGCACCGATGCCGATCTGTTCTCGATCGCCGGTCGTCAGGAGCTCGGTGGATTCTGGGAGAAGGTGATCCAGCCGCAGATCTTCAACATTCTGTCCATGCGCTACGGCGGCACCGAATCGGTGAACGACTCGACGCGCGTGAGCGATAAGATCGCCAACGGCCAGTGCATCTTCGTCAAGCGCGCCACCTATGACGCCATCGGTGGACACGGAAGCGTGCGATCGTCGGTAGCGGAAGATCTTCTGCTGGCGCAGCGGTTCTTTGCCGCGCGCAAGAGGGTGGTGCTGATGCTCGGGCTCGACCAGCTGTCGACGCGCATGTACGCATCACTGCGCGAGATCGTGAGAGGCTGGCGCAAGAATGTCTTCGCCGGGGGTCTCGACGCCGTGCCTTTCGGCAAGATCGGACAGACTCTGTTTCCGCTGGTGCTGCTGCTGCCACCGATGCTGGAGCTGCTGCCGCCGCTGGCGCTGGCACTATCGGCCTTCGTGGGGTCGAGCGGGACGGTGTTGCTCTGGGCTCTCATCTCCGCAGGTGCCACTCTCGCGTGGTGGGCGGTGGTCTACACCACGGTGCGTGAGAACCCGCTCTACGCGCTGGCATATCCACTCGGAGCTCTGGTCCTGCTCTACATTTTCTTTTCCGCGGTGATCCGCGGCCGGCGCGTCAGCTGGAAGGGGCGGACTTACCTTTCACAGTGAGGCCGGTCGACGAGAAGATCCGACACATCCAAGGCGGCGAATCGCGCGCCGCAGCCGCCAAATGATGTAACGCATCACGCCGGGGCACCTTACGCTCGATCGTGCAGGAAATCGAGCGCGCGATCGAGCTGTTGCGGGAAGCCCACTCAACGGACGGACCGCGTCGCATCCTGAACGAGCTGGGCTTCGCGGCCAGGGCGCTCCCACTCGACGAGCCCGCTCGTAACGCGCTCGGTCTGCCATCTGAATTGCATTCGGCCCACGTCGCGGGGCGATCGAACTGTCTGCGCGCTCTCATTGTCGACCTGGGTGAGCACCCCAATCCTCGCGACGTGATTGCCAGAGTTGCCAGGGCTTTGTCACGCTCCGCCCCACAATTTCTTTGGATCGTGTGCGCGACGAGGAGCAGCGCCAGAGAAGTTTCTCTCGCTGCCTGGCATTCGGGCCCTCGCATCCGACTCCTTTCGCTGGTCTGTCAAACCGACAAGCTCTATCCGAGTGACGCCGAGACGCTTTGCGCGCTGGCGTCAGTAGGCGACGACGACGATCTGGTTCGCCATTCGCGCTGGCTCGACATCCTCGGCCGCGAAGCGATTACCCGGCGTTTTTTCTCGACTCTGCAAGGCGTAGTTATGGAGCTCGCCGATTCCATCGTCGGCCGCGCCAGCACGGCCGAGCGGAGTGAGCTCGCGCTTCTTTATGTCTCACGCCTCATTTTTCTGGCGTTTCTCGAGACCAAGGGCTGGCTGGACGGCGATTTCGGGTTCCTCGGCAATGGCTACGCCAGCTGTCTGGTCTCCGGAGGTCGCTACCAACGCCGGGTCCTCGAGCCGTTTTTCTTCGGTACGCTCAACACCTCGATCCGCCAACGCTCTGCCCGCGCCAAAGCCTTCGGCCGGATCCCATTTCTGAATGGCGGTCTATTCGCGCGGTCTCATCTCGAGAAGCTCCGGCGAGACTGCACATTCTCCGACGACGCTTTCGGCAGCGCCTACGGCAAGCTGCTGCTGCACTATCGTTTCAGCGCCCGAGAGGATTCGGCCGAATGGTCGGAGGCGTCGATCGATCCGGAGATACTCGGCAAGACCTTCGAGGCCTTGATGGCGGCGCCCGACCGCAAGACGAGCGGCGCTTTCTACACGCCGCAAGAGCTCGTCGAAGATGTCGCGTGGCAAGCACTGGCGACACTGCCCGACGGTGTCGGACGCCGAGGCGCGCTCACGCGAGTGAGAGTGATCGATCCCGCGTGCGGCTCGGGCGCCTTTCTCGTCCACGTGCTCGAGCGGATCTCGCTGCTTCGACGACAGGAAGGTGAGTCCGGGAGCATCGCCGACATCCGCCGCCGGGTGCTCACGTCTTCGATCTTCGGAGTGGACGTGAATCCGATGGCGGTCTGGCTATGCGAGCTGCGTCTCTGGCTTTCCATCGTGATCGAGAGCGACGAGACCGATCCGATGCGCATTGCCCCGCTCCCGAACCTCGATCGCCACATTCGCGTCGGAGATTCACTGGCTGCGGGCGCGTTCGACGACCGGAGCGACGCCCAAAGTGGTCGACGAGTCGTGGCGTTACGCGCCCGCTACTCCAAGGCGATAGGCCTTCGCAAGCGCACCCTCGCTCGAGGCCTGGATCGTCTGGAGCGATCCGCGGCGATAGAGTCGCTGACGCGGGCACGCGTCCGGCTGGCCGCGGAGCGAAAGGAGATCCTGCTGGGCCTGCGGGCGCGTGATTTGTTCGGAGAGCGACCAGAAAGAGGGGCCGACGTGCGGCGCCGACTCGCGGATCTCAGATCCAGAGCGCGCGAATTCGCCCAGCGCTCCAGGGCTTTGCGTGCCGGAGCCGCGCTCCCGTTTTCATTCGCTGCGCACTTTCCGGATGTCGGAGCGAATCGCGGATTCGACCTCGTCGTCGGCAATCCACCTTGGGTGCGGGTCCATCGCATCCCCAAGGCATCGCGCGATCGACTGCAGCGCGATTTCAGCGTTTACAGAAGTGCTGCCTGGCAAGAGGGCGCGGCGATCGCCGGCGCCGGACGGGGATTCGCGGCGCAGGTCGATATGGCAGCGTTGTTCGTGGAGCGGTCGTGTGAGCTGCTGCGACCCGGTGGCACCATGTCTCTCTTGTTGCCGGCGAAGCTGTGGCGGTCTCTGGCAAGCGGAGGCGTTCGCCGATTGCTGCTCGAGCGAATGAAGATCCTCGCGTTGGAAGATCTGGCCAACGCCCAGTCGCAGTTCGATGCCGCGGTCTACCCGTGTCTGGTTGTTGCTACCCGGCGACGGGAGCCAGAGCCAGACACCGGGGGAACGGAACGGCCGATCGCCGCCGGCATCCATGCTCCGCACGGTGTCAGCCGTTGGACTCTGGGCTCCGACCGACTCTCCTTCGATGGATCTCCCGGCAGCCCGTGGCTCGTGGTTCCGGCGTCGGTTCGGGACGCATTCGATCGCGTCGCGGCGGCAGGCAAGCCATTCCATCAGACCGAATTCGGCAGACCACTGCTGGGCGTGAAGACCGGGCACAATGCGGCCTACCTCGTCAGGGTCGAATCGTTCGACGGAAGCGTGGCAAGGATTTCCGCGGCTGGTCGCACCGGAACGATAGAGCGCGAGCTGCTTCGTCCCTTGATACGCGGCGAGAATCTCGACGCCTGGACCCTCGTCGGACCCCGTGAGTACATAGTCTGGCCGCACGACGCCGCCGGCTATCCACTGCGCGAGCTTCCGCCACTCGCCCGCCACTGGCTGGCGCGATCCCACGATCCGTTGAGTGCGCGCAGCGATCTCCACGGCCGATTCCCGTGGTGGTCGCTGTTTCGCACCGAAAGCGCGGCGGCGCGGCAGTCGAGAGTGATCTGGGCTGACATCGGCCGCGAACCGCGCGCGCTCGTCGTCGACGCTGGTGAGCCGTTCGTGGCTCTCAACACCTGCTATGTGGTGCACTGCCCGACGATCGACGATGCTCACGCGCTCGCGACCGTGCTCAACAGCCCCGTGGCAGCGTCGTGGCTAAACGCTTTGGCGGAGCCAGCCCGCGGGGCCTATCGACGCTACCTGGGTTGGACCGTTTCTCTGCTTCCACTCCCTCGCGACTGGCACCGGGCGCGCGAAATCCTATCGCCACTTGGCCAGGCGGCGATGGATGGGCGAATCCCTGCGACCGACGTAATTCTCGGCAGCGTTCTCGATGCCTACAGACTGGACGTCGACGAGATCGATCCTCTCCTCACGTGGACCTCCGGTTCCGATTAGCGGCGGCCAGGGAGGTCAGGTCGCGCATGGCGCGTCTGATGCTGCTCGACCTCGGGTCGACAGCAAGCGTCGGATCCGTCACCCTCCATGGGCATCAGATCTCAGCCGTCGCGCGCCTGCGAGCGGCGTTGAGCGAATTCCGCGGCGCGCTCCTCTGCGACGAGGTCGGGATGGGAAAGACCTACGTAGCTCTTGCCGTCGCTGCCCGCTCCGGCCACTGTGCGATCGTCGCGCCCGGTGGCCTCGTCTCGATGTGGCGCGATGCGATAGCCCACACCGGCATCACAGCAAGAATTTTCACCTTCGAGTCGCTCAGCCGCACCGCGGCGATCGGCGAGAGCCGACCACGTTTCGACCTCGTCATCGTTGACGAAGCGCACCACGCGCGGAACCCGACCACCAATCGCTACCTCGCCCTGGCCTCGCTTGTTCGAGGAGCGCGGGTGATCCTCCTCAGCGCAACGCCTGTCCATAACCGACGCAAGGACCTTGTCGCCTTGCTGTCGCTCTTCCTCGGCGCCCGAGCGGCGTCGATGACCTCGGCCGAAATGGCCTTGTGCGTGGTGCGCCGGGAGCGCTCTCATCTGCCGCCGGGCATATCGGTCCCAGTGACGGCGGCGCCGACTCAACATCGTGTGCGGGACGACCGCCGCGTCGTCGATCAACTGATGAACCTTCCTCCCACGATGCCGGTCCGCGATGGCGCGCCCGGCGGCGCACTGATTGGGCGCGGGCTCGTGCACCAATGGGCGTCGAGCGAAGCAGCCCTTCGTCAATCGCTCATCAGGCGAATCGCTCGCGCCACGGCGTTATGCTCCTCGCTCGAGTGTGGGCACTATCCGACCGCCGCGGAGCTCGCGACATGGGTCTATTGCGATGGCGCGCTCCAGCTCGGCTTCGCCGAGCTCCTCTCGGCGCCTGCCGCAAACCACGCGGAGCTGATCCCCGTCGTGCGCGCCCACCTCGCTGCTCTCGAAAGGATTCGCGACGAGCTTACAACTCCGAGTGCTCTCGACGACGAGCGCGCCAGGATTCTTGCCGCGATCCGAGCACACCATCGCGGGGTCAAGATCGTCGCCTTTGCTCAATACGCCGAGACGGTTTCAATGTTTTTTCGCCAACTATCCCGCGGCGGGAGGGTGGGACTGCTGACTTCACGCGGTGCTCGCGTCGCCGGGGGCATTCTCACCCGCGACGAAGCGATCCACCGATTTGCGCCACTGGCCAATCACCGCACTGCCCCAGCTTCGGCGGAGGCGATCGAGCTGCTGCTTACGACGGACTTGCTCAGTGAGGGAGTGAACCTTCAGGACGCCGGAGTCGTCGTACATCTCGACGTTCCCTGGACGCCCGCGCGGATGGAGCAGCGCGTCGGCCGCGTCGCGCGAATCGGGTCGGCGCACGCCCGCACCGAGGTGCACGTCCTGCGGCCGCCGCCGGCGGCCGAGGAGGTGCTCGCCGCGGAGGCGATCGTCGATCGAAAGTGGCGATTGTCGCACGCCACCGTCGGCGCATCGAGTCCAAGCCCTCTGACGGCCCGATCGATGTCGGCGGAGAGCACTCCGGCAAAGGCCGAGCGTCTGCGGCAAGTGCTTACGGAATGGCAGCATGGAGAAATTGAGAGCGGCGACGATTGTCTGGTGGCTACCGTGGTCGCGGGCCGCGCCGGATTTCTGGCTGTGGTCTGCCTGGACGGGACTCTCAGGCTGCTGGCGTGCGAAGAGGATGTTCTCTCAGCCGGGCTCGATGCGCAGATTTCCCTTTGCAGCGGCGATCCTGGCGTGGATGCTTCGACCGACCGCGAAAATCTCGACAGCGCCGTGAACCGAATTACGGATTGGTGCGCAAGTGAGCGCGCGCGTCGCTCGGTTGGAAAGGCGACGTCGGAGGTGGTCCGGCGCAGGAGGCTCACCGAGCGGATCGACGCGGCCATCCAGACCGCGCTTCCCCACCAGCGCTCGCGACGCTCGAAGCTGGCGGCCCTGGCACGTCGGGTGGTCACGACCCAGCAGTGCGCGGCTGCGGAAGCCGACCTCGAGCTGCTGCTGCAATCGCCGCTGCCGCCAGACCAATGGCTCGGGGCCGTGGCCGCGATCGACGCCTCGCCCGAGCCGGCCACCGACCCCGATTCGCGGCTCATTGAGCCGCGCATTCACGCGCTCCTGCTCTTCAGCAGAAGCGCGTGAGGCCACGCGCCTTAAACGGCGTCGATCTCCGTCGCCGCCCGCTCCAGGATTTCCTTGATCTTCCTGATCTGATCCGGAGTGCGAGACGAGCTCTTCGACGACGCGTACACGGCGCGGCCTACGTTCTTGAATCCGCGATGCACTTCCATCATCGGCTCACCGAAAATGTTCTGCGCGAAGTCGGCGATCTTCGAGAAGATGTCGTCGATCAGCGGCTGGTTTTCCGCCAGATGCTTTCTGCCTTCGTCGGTGATCTCGTAGATCTTCTTGCCGCCCTCTTCCGGCAGAGCCCGCGCGTAGCCGAGGTCCTCGAGCATCGTGAGAGTCGGATAGACGGTGCCGGGACTGGGTGAGTACATGCCGCCAAAACGGTCCTCGATCTCCTTGATGATCTCGTAGCCGTGCCGCGGCTTCTCGTCGAGCAGTCGCAGAATGACGAACTTGAGATGCCCCTGATCGAACATTCGACCTCCGCCGAACGGACCACCACGCGACTTCCCGCGACCAGCCCAGAACGCTCCCGCGTCGAACCCGAAGTTCTCCGGCCTCATCCCAAAGGTCCACGCGAACCCCTGTCCGCAATTTCTTCCGTGCATCGTTGCCGCCCTCCTGAGAGCCGCCATCTCGCCAGCGAGGCGCCAGTCAGCGCCTACGATACTACTGGCGATATATCTTTGCGGCGAAAAGTTATATCGGGCGATATATCGGCGCAAGGGATCGTTTTGAACCATTCCATCGCCCACATTACCGTCGCCAAGCGGTCCCAGTCTTCGGTTCAAGGGTTAACCATCACAAATCCAAACACTTAGCTACATCCGGCCGACCACCTGGGCAGGCTTGCATCTTGCGACTCTGCCGCCAAACGACGCCCAGCAGTCATGCGGCTGAAGTGATGCCCAGCACCCTCCCCCGACATCGATCGAATCGACCATGATCGAAAAGTCCTACAGCCTCGGCCTCATCATTCTATCGCTCGTAGTCGCAACGGTCGGCGCCTACGTCGCTGTCGAAATCGCGCAACGCGTTCGAGCCACCGAAGGACGACGCCGGGTGATCTGGACCTACGGCGGCGCCCTGGCCATGGGACTCGGCCTCTTCAGCATGCACTTCGTCGGAATGATCGCCCTGAAGCAGCCGATTCCCATCCTCTATGACGGCGTGCTCCTCATCGCGTCGGCGCTCGCTGCCGTTGTCGGCTGCGCGATAGCGTTTTTCATCTTCACCCGCGTAACCGTCGGGCGCTGGCTGATGGCCGCTGCCGGAATCTTCATGGGTCTGGCGATCGCCGGCATGCACTACACCGGCATGGCGGCGATAAGGACCAGCGGCAGCATTTCGTACGATCCGGCCATCGTCGGCGCGTCCATCGCCATCGCCATTCTGGTATCCCTGGTCGCGATCGCCGTCATCAGAAATCTCATCGGGCGCGGCACCGAAAAGCGCCTCTGGCTGAAAAAAATCGGAGCCTCGCTCCTGGTGGGTCTGGCAGTCGTCGGAATGCACCACACCGGGATGGCTGCCGCTCAGTTCGTGCCCGGCCCCGCCGGCTGGAGAACGACCGACAATCTCGTGGTTAGCACGTATGAGCTGGGGCTCGTCGTGGCTATCATCAGCGTCGCGCTGCTCGTACTCGCCCTCTTCGCCACCCAGTTCGAGCGCTGGACGATTGCGACGAGGAGCAAGTTCGAGAACCTGCTTGCGCTCGCACCCCAAGTGGTGTGGTTCTCCGACGCCGACGGACGCATCAGCTACTGCAACCCCTACTGGTACGACTACACCGGGTTGTCGCGCCGCGAGTCGCTGGGCGACGAATGGCTTGCCGCGATCCATCCCGACGATCGCGATGGGGTGGCTGAGAGCTGGAAGACGGCGGTCCGCGACGGCACCAACTTCGAGGTGGAGCTCAGACTCCGCAGGAACGACGGCAAGTACTGCTGGTTCCTTGCCCGCTGCCGCCCGCACCGCGACGAAACCGGCACCATCGACGCGTGGCTCGGGATCGCGGTCGACATCGAGGAGCGCAAGCGCGCCGAAGAGAGCGCCCTCGCCGCCAGCCAGGCCAAATCAGAATTCCTCGCCAGCATGAGCCACGAGCTCCGCACACCTTTGAACGCCATCGGCGGCTACGGCGAGCTACTCGCGATGGGCGTGCACGGATCGCTCAACGCCGAGCAGGCCCAGGACATCGCGCGCATCCGCCGCAGCCAGCAACACCTGCTGACGCTGATCAACGACGTGCTCAATTTCGCGCGCGTCGATGCCGGCCAAGCCGAATACAGGCTGACGTCGGTTCCGGTCGACGAAGCGCTTCGCGACACCGAGTCGATGATCGCACCCCAGATCATCGCCAAGGATCTGCGCTACACGTACAAGGGCGGTGACAAAACGATTTCGGTTCTGGCCGACCCGGAAAAGCTCCAGCAGATAGTGCTCAATCTCCTCAGCAATGCCGTCAAATTCACCGATCGCGGCGGCAGCATCACGCTTTCGGCGACGGCCGCCGGCAAATGCATCGAGATCGCGGTCGAGGACACCGGCGCCGGCATCCCGAAGGAAAAGCTGGAGCGCATCTTCGACCCGTTCGTCCAGGCCCAGCGGCGCCTCAATCAGCCGGTTCAGGGCGTTGGGCTGGGACTCGCCATCAGCCGCGACCTCGCCCACGGCATGGACGGAGAGCTTACCGTCGAAAGCAAGATGGGCGCAGGCTCGACCTTCACCTTGTCGCTGCCACGCGCCCCGAGGATGGACCCTGCCGATGTCCCTCGCCCGCAGCTTGGCGACGATCAGCAGGAACAGGCCGCGGACCTGAAGCAGGAGCAGCCGGTGGAGTCAGCCGACAGCTCTCTTCATGAAGCTACGCATCCCTAACGTCCAGAAGATCGCCGTCACTGCGATCAGCGCCACTATCACTATCTGCAGCGACATGTGGGGCGCGGTCGGCGTCAGCACCGCCCTCATTCCCTCCGCGACGTAAACCAGCGGGTTGATCAGCACCGCGTATTTCATGACCGGCACCGCGCTCAGCCCCTGCCACGGATAGTACGCGCACCCGAAAAAGATCATCGGCGCCAGAATGACGCCGAACATGAGGCCGATCTGCTGGGGCTGGATGGCGGTGCCGAGGAAGAGCCCGAGTGACGAGAAAGCGGCCGCGCCGAGTACGGTGATGAGCAGCACGTCGCCGAAATGCGCGAAGGTGAGATCGGGGATCGGACCCATGATGAGACGCGCGACTGGCAACACGAACAGCGCGGAAACCGCACCTTGCAGCACCCCATTGACGATCTTCTCGGCGGCAACGAGCCAGATCGGGACCGGCGCCAGAAGCCGATCCTCGATCTCCTTGGTCCAGCCGAAGTCCTGCACCATCGGCAGCGCCACCGACTGGATGCTGGAGAACGTGAGGCTGATCGCCAGCACGCCCGGCAGCAGCGCCGTCGTGTAGCCCCGTCCCATGAATCCCATCCGCGGCAGCAGGTAGCCGAAAACGATGACGAACATCAGAGGCTGCATGGTAGTGCGCAGCAGAAAGAACGGGAGCTCGCGCCGCGCCACCCTGATGTCGCGCCGCAGCAGCGCCAGGAACACGGAGGATGCGGCAACCTCGGCGCGCGCGGGGGCGATCGCCGCTGTCGTCATCCGAGCTTCCTCCCCGTCAGGGACACGAACAGCGTCTCCAGACTGGGCTGCAGCAAGTGGATGTCGGTCACGACGCGTCCACTGCCCTCGGCTGCGTCGATCAGCGCCGGCAAGGTCTGGCCGCCACGACTGCTCTGTGCTCTCAGCAATCCGTTTTTCGCCTCGACTTTGCTGAGGCCATCCATCGTCTCGGCGATCTTCGCCACCGGTGAGGCGTCGCCGTCCAGCACGAGCTCGATGAGAGTCCCACCCGGCGCTTTCGCCTTCAGAGCGCGCGGAGTGTCGAGCGCGAGCAGCTTGCCGCGGTCGACGATCGCCAGCCGGTCGCAGAGGCGGTCCGCTTCGTCCATGTAGTGGGTTGTCATGACGATCGTGCGGCCGCGGCGATGCAGGTCGCGAAGAATCTCCCACAGGTCGAGTCGTGCCTGGGGGTCGAGCCCGACGGTCGGCTCGTCCAGGAAGATTATGTCGGGCTCGTGCATCAGAGCTCTGACTATCATCAGCCGCTGTTGCTGGCCGCCGGAGAGCTCCGACATCTTCGACGACGACTTCTCGGCCAGGCCGAGACGCTCGAGCAGCTCCCGCGCGCGTTTGGTGGCGACGTCGAAGGGAATCCCGAAATACGCGGCGTGGTACTGGAGATTCTCCAGAACGTTGAGACTCAGGTCGGCATTCGGCCTCTGCGGGACCACTCCGATCGTCTGGCGCACGCGCACCGAATCCTGAACGACATCGGCTCCGGCGACGAACGCCTTGCCGGAAGTCGGAAGCACCCGGGTGGTCAGGATGCCGATGGCCGTCGTCTTCCCCGCTCCGTTAGGGCCGAGGAGCCCGAAGAATTCGCCGGCGCCGATGTCGAGGTCGAGGGAGTCCAGGGCAACGACGTCGCCCGCGGGGGGCGCGGTGGTCCCCGGAGGAGCCCAGCGAGCGCTGTGGGACGGCACGCCTTTGCTCTTCCCGCTGCCCTTGTAGACTTTGCGCAGAGCGCGCATCTCGATTGCGTTCACTGCTTCGTTCGGCCCGGCGCGATGAAGTCCATCAGGCTCCGATCGGATGCCAGGTCGTCTTGAACTCGATGAAGTCCCGGATCTCGTAAACGTTCTGGATTTTTTCGGTCGTCCAGTCGAAATCGTCGTCGCGCTTCCGCGCCCGCACCCGCTTGATGCTTTCGGCGGCGCCGAGCTGGAGCTGCTTTTTCTCGTCCTGGTCGACCACCGCGCTCAGGCCGCGAATGTGGGTGTGGGTCGCGAACGTCGGCACCAGCTCCTTTCTGAATCCGGTCAGAATGTTCACTACTCCGCCCGGCAGATCCGACACGGCCAACAGCTCGCCCAGCACGATGGCGGGATATGGAAACTCCTGCGACGCGAGGCAGACGCAGGTATTGCCGGCGACAATAACCGGCGCGATCTGGCTGATAAGCCCCAGCAGGGGCGAAGCGTCATCGGCGATGATCCCGACGATTCCCATCGGCTCGGCGACCGTGAAATTGAAGAACGGGCCAGCCACCGGATTGGTGTTGCCGAGCACCTGTTCGTACTTGTCCGCCCAGCCGGCGTAGTAGATGAGCCGCTCGACGCCGGCGACCACTTCCTTCCCCGCGGAAGCCCTGGAAGCCGCGCCCGAGATCACGAGGGCGGCCGCCATCTCCTCGCTGCGTGACTCGAGCATTTCCGCGAGCCGATAGAGAATCTGTCCGCGGTTGTACGGCGTACGCTTCGCCCAGTCCGGACCCGCCTTCGCCGCCGCCTCCACCGCATTCCGGAGGTCCTTCCGCGTGCACTGCGGAATATTCCCGAGCAGTCCCGCTTCCCGCTTGCCGCCTCTCGCCTCCCGCACGGGAAATACTCGCCCGCTCTCCGACCGAATGAATTGCCCGCCCACATAAACCTTGGGCGTCTTCGTCACCGGGATGCGCGCCATGGCTAGACCACCTTCCCGTAGTCCATGAGTCCCTGCCGGCCGCCTTCGCGTCCGAAACCGGATTCCTTGTAGCCGCCGAATGGCGACGACGGGTCGAACTTGTTGAAGGTGTTCGCCCACACCACGCCGGCTTTGAGGAGCGTGCTCATCTTGAGGATTCGCGAGCCTTTATCGGTCCAGACGCCGGCCGACAAGCCATACATCGTATTGTTCGCTTTCTCGACGGCTTCCTCGAGAGTCCGGAACGTGAGAACGCTCAGCACCGGCCCGAAGATCTCCTCGCGCGCGATGCGGTGACTCTGGGTGACGCCCGTGAACACCGTCGGCTTGAAGTAGTAGCCGCGCGTCGGCAGCTGACAGACGCCCGACTGGTACATGTCGGCGCCCGCGGCGACACCCGACTCGACGAGCTCGGAGATCCGATCGAGCTGCGCGCGCGAGTTTATGGCGCCGACGTCGGTGTTCTTGTCGAGCGGATTCCCGACGCGCAGCACGTCGATACGGTTCCTCAGCTTGGCCACGAACATTTCGGCAATCGATTCCTGCACGAGGAGTCTGCTACCCGCGCAGCACACGTGACCCTGGTTGAAGAAGATGCCGTTGACGACACCCTCAACCGCCTGATCCACGGGTGAGTCGTCGAAAACGATGTTCGCCGCTTTGCCACCGAGCTCGAGCGTCAGCTTCTTGTCGGTGCCGGCCAGCTGGCGCATGATGATCTTGCCGACCTCGGTCGATCCGGTGAAAGCGATTTTCGCGGCGGTCGGATGCGTGACGACGGCGGCGCCCGTGTCGCCGGCGCCGCAGACGATGTTCACCACTCCCGGCGGCAGTTCGGCCTCCAGCAGCAGCTCGGCGAATTTCATCGCCGTCACCGACGTCGTTTCGGCGGGTTTGAGCACGACGGTGTTTCCCACCGCCAGCGCCGGCGCAATCTTCCATGCCAGCATCAACAGCGGGAAGTTCCACGGGATCACCTGCCCGACTACGCCCAGCGGAACGATCCTGGCGCCGGGCACCGCGTACTCGAGCTTGTCCGCCCAGCCGGCGTGATAGAAGAAGTGCGCTGCCGTCATCGGCACGTCGAAATCGCGCGACTCCTTGATCGGCTTTCCGCCGTCCATCGTCTCGGCGACCGCGAACTCGCGGGCCCGATCCTGAATCAGACGCGCGATACGGTACAGATATTTTCCGCGCTCCGCGCCCGGCAGCCTGCTCCAGGGACCAAACGCTTTGTGCGCCGCGGAGTAGGCAGCATCGACGTCAGCCTGGTTTGCGAGGGCGATCTGGGCAAGCACTTCTTCGGTGGCCGGATTTATCGAGTCGAAATACTTGCCCGACTTCGGCGCCACGAACTTGCCGCCGATAAAAAGGTCGTATCTCGACTTGAGCTTCGGGTCCGCCGTCTCCGGAGCTGGGTCGTATTCCCACAGATCGCCGAATATCAGCTGCGGAATCGAGCTGCTCGACGCCCCGGGGCGCGCGATTGTCCTCGGAGTCGTCATCTAGTAGCTCTCCGCCGCTTCGGTGAAGTAATAGGGCGCCTGATACGCGCCGGTCTTTTCCTTTTCGATCTGCCGCAGCAGATCGTTGAGCAGCGAGCTCGCCCCAAACCGGTAGCGCGTCGAGTTGAGCCACGCGTCGCCCAGCGTTTCCTTCACCGCCACCAGGTAGTGAAGCGCCTGCTTGGCCGTTCTGATTCCGCCGGCCGGCTTCATCCCGATCGGCGTGCCGGTCGCGAGATAGAAATCGCGGATCGCTTCGATCATCACCTGCGTGTTCGCCAGAGTCGCGCTGCCCGACGCCTTGCCGGTGCTGGTCTTGATGAAATCCCCGGCGCGAATGACCTGCATCGCCAGGAACGACGCTGCGCGGACGTTGTCGTAGGTGTCGAGCTCGCTCACCTCGAGGATGACCTTGAGCTGGGCGTCGCCGCAGGCCTCGACGACGGCGCTGATCTCGTCCTGCACGGCGCTGAACTCTCCGGCGAGAAAAAGCCCGCGGTTGATCACCATGTCGATCTCGTCGGCGCCATCGGCGACGGCGGTGCGCACTTCCTCGAGGCGCAGCGCCAGCGGGCTCTGGCCCGACGGGAACGCCGTGGCCACGGAAGCCACCTTGATCGCGGTGTCAGCCAGCCACCGCGCCGCGTACTTCACCAGAAACGGATAGATGCAAACCGCCGCTACAGGTGGGATCGACTCGTCGAAGCTCGGGCGGCGGGCTTTCTGGCAAAGTGACGCCACCTTGCCCGGGGTATCCTTGCCCTCGAGCGTGGTGAGATCGACCATCGACACCGCGGTCGTCAAGCCCCACAGCTTCGAGCGCTTTTTGATGCTGCGGGTCGTGAACTTGGCGACGCGCTCCTCTATCCCGACCTGGTCGACGGTCCCGATTTCATCGAAGAGCTTGCTGAAGCTTCTGCGCGAAGCTGTTGCCGTGGTGGCGGGCATGATACGTACAATATCGCCCCCTGAAATCCCCATTACAACGCTGAGTTGCCCATTACGACGCCCCGGCGGAAGCGATTAGTTTGGCAGCATGGCTGAATCGCGCCCATACGCCGTCCTGTTCGATCTCGACGGAACCCTGATCGATTCGATCGCGCTGCTACTCGCTTCGATGCGCCACACCTTCACGGGCCGCCCCCGCAAACCAACCGACGCCGAGTGGATCGAAGGACTCGGCACTCCGCTGCCGAAGCAGCTTACGCCGTACGTCGAATCGGACGAAGATCGCGAGCGACTCCTCAATCGCTACCGAACGTTCCAGGTCGAGAATCATGACCAGCTGATGGCGCACTACGAGGGAGTGATCGACACTCTGGCGCTCCTGTATCAGCGGGGCCACCCCATGGGCGTAGTGACCAGCAAAGGCAACATGATGATGGAGCGCGGCCTCAAGTTCATCGGCGCCGACGACTACATCGAGGTCGCCATCGGCTACGATTCGGTTCACATCCACAAGCCGGACCCATACCCGGTGCGCGCGGCGCTGGAGAAGCTGGAGTACGGCTCCGGCGAAGCGGTTTTCGTCGGTGACTCGCCGCACGACATCAGATCGGGCAACGAAGCCGGGGTCATCACCATTGCGGCGCTGTGGGGTCCTTTCACGCGCTCGGCGCTGGAGCCCTACAAGCCGACCCACTTTCTGGAAGACATTCGGCAGCTTCCGGCACTATTGGATCGAATCGCCGCGCCAAGTGCGGGGTAATATATTTCGCAGGTTCGACCCTTTTAGGAGCTAGTCAAATGGGTGTGTCATACCAGACTGGAACGCTGGTTCGTACCGGCGAAGAGCGAGCCACGCTCGTTCGTCGCACTTATTCGCTGGTTCTCATCAGCGTTCTGGTAACGATGGTCGGTGCGTCCTTCGGATTGTCGCAGCCGCAGCTGATGGGGGCGGTGATGCAGCATCCGTTCATCGCTTTCATCGTCTCGATCGCGCCGCTCCTGATCGCCACGCGCGCAAAGACCCAGTTCCCGATGAACATCGGGCTGGTTCTGCTCTTCAACTTCGTGATGGGTGTTCTGATCTCCCCCGTCCTTTTCCTCTACGGCCGGAGTCAGCCCGGGCTCATAGGCCAGGCAGCGGTGCTCACCATCGGCGCATTCGGGATTCTCACGCTCTACGCTTTCGTCAGCCGCCGCGATTTCAGCGCCTGGGGCAGTTTCCTGATGGTCGGGCTCTGGGTCATCATCGGGACGATGCTCCTGAACGTTCTCTTTCGTAGCGCCGCCGTCGATCTATGGCTGGCTTCGGTGACGGTCCTTCTGTTCAGCGGCCTGCTGGTGTTCGATACCTGGCGGCTCCGCAACTTCTACGGGCCCGACGAGTACGTCGGCGCGGCCGTCCAGATTTATCTGGACCTTCTGAACATGTTCATGGCGATCCTGCGGATCATGGGGAACCGTCGGAACTGACGCCAGTCAGTAGTGGTAGCGGGAAGCGTCCCTAGCGCTTCGCCGCTTCCGCCTCGATTCGCGTCGCCATGTCGAGATCCTTCTGGGTGATACCGCCGGCCGAGTGGGTGCTCAGCGCGCAGACGATCTTCGTATAGCGGATGTCGATGTCCGGATGGTGGTCGGCCGCGTCGGCGGCCTTGGCGACGGCGACCACGAAATCGATCCCCTTCAGAAAATCCGGGAACTGAAACGTCTTGCTGATCACATCCCCGCGCCGGCTCCAACCGGGCAGTTTTCCAAGGTCTCTCTGGATCGCAATGTCGGATAGACGCTCAGCCATCGTGTATTGCTCCGCGGAGGGTGCCTGTCGAGGAAGATAAGTTTGCAATCCCGGCGCGCAATGATTTGGCTGGCGGTGAGCTCGGTGCTGACGGTTGCCGGCGCTTCTCGCGCGGGCGCGCAGCGGCGCCTCTCCCTCGAGCCGGCGGACTCCAGTAACTATTGGGGGGCGTTCGTGCTCGGGGCGGCCACCAGTCTCCTCGCGCACGAGACCGCCCACATACTCAGCTCGCTGGCCATGGGTTTTCACCCGTACGTCGCGCTCGATCATGGACGCCCGACGGTCTTCTCGGGCATCGACAGCCAAAAGTATCCGCACAAACAGTTTTTGTTTTCTGCCGCGGGCCTGACGACCCAGGCCGCGATCGACGAAATGATCCTCGACATTCCCCACTCCCGAGGTGGGGCGGTGGAGCGCGGAATCCTGGCCTGCGGGATCGGCACCACCCTCTTCTACATTACCCTCGGTCGCAATGCGTCTGTGAGCGACATCAGCGTGATGGCGCGCACATCATCGCTCTCGAAAACGCAGCTGTCGCTGATCTTCGGAGGATTCAACGCGATCCAGGCGCTGCGCATCACCCGCGACTCGGCCTACCGACATTTCTTCGTCCGGCCGGCGGGTGACGGCCTCGCTGTTGGGCTGAGGTACTGATCTCCAGAAAGCTCGAAGCGCCCGTTGATCCTCGACCGGCTTCGGGCTATCTTCGGTACATGAAGCACAGGGATCCCGGTCTGTTCGGAGTGGAGTACGACCGGGTGTCGCGGCAGCTCCCGGTCATCGGCGAGCAGAAGGACATCCGCTACTACTCGTCGCCGGCAAAGAGCGTCCTCAACGGGCCCGAAACGACGGGGATGGGATTCTGGTCCATCAATCCGTACATCGGGTGTGCTTTCGGCTGCGCCTACTGCTACGCGCGCTACACCCACCGCTACGTGATGGAGCGCGCGGCCACGGACGAGAAGATGACCGACGTGCTCGGAGAGGCCTACAACAAGCTCCCGCCCTGGCTCGCCTTCGAGCGCAACATCTTCGTCAAGCGGAATGCTCCCGAGGTTCTGAGTCGGACGCTGCGGTTCGGGAGCGATCGGCATCTGAAGCTTCTCGAGGGCGAGTCGATCGTGATCGGGACGGCCACCGATCCGTATCAGCCCGCCGAGCGCCGATACCGGGTCACGCGCGGAATTCTGGAGGTGCTCGCCGATCATCCGGGCCTGACAGTCGCCATCATCACCAAGAGTCCCTTGATCACGCGAGACATCGATGTGCTCTCGCGGATAAACCGGGTTTCGGACCTGCAGATTCATCTTTCTCTGATAACGCTGGATCGCGACCTGGCGCGACGGATCGAGCCGCGCGCACCCACTCCGGAATCACGACTGCGTGCGCTCGCGCGGTTGCGCGAGGCGGGAATCGACGCCGGCATCAACTGCATGCCGGTGCTTCCCGGCATCACCGACAATCCGTCGGACCTCGAGGCGCTGGTGAAGAAAGTCTCGGAAGCGGGCGCGACATACGTCGGCGCTTGCGCGGTGCGCCTCAAGTCTGCCGCCCGAAATCGCTATCTGCCTTTCATCGAGCAGGAGTTTCCGCACCTGGCCGAGCGATATCGCAATACGTACGCGCACAGCGCGCACGCTGGTGAAAAGTATCGCGAGGGTCTGTCGCGCTTCTTCCTGAAGCTGTGCGCGAAGTACGGAGTGCGCGGCTGGTCGAGCCGCTACGACGAAGACGAAGAAGGGGACGACGCGCCGGATTCGGCGGTCGTCCCCTCGCTGCAACTCAGTTTCGAGATCTGACTCGAAAGAGAGTTAGCCCTTCTTGGTCGCGCTGGCCTTGGTGACCTTGCGATGAGTCTTCGCGGTGGCGTGCTCGGCCTTCTCGGTCTTCTTGCTCTCGCCTTCCGCCTTCGCCTCTGACGCCATGGTGCCGGTATCACTCCCGCCGCTGGCCATGCCAGTTCCGCCTGCCGGCGGATTATCGCTCGGCCCGAAGCCGATGTTCATAGCCGTAAGCAATGACTGTGCATTGTTGGCGGTGTTGAACTTCTTGGCGCAGGTAGCGATCGCACGGCGCGTCTGCGGGCCATAGTGACCGTCGACGTTCGTCACGCCGCATCCCTGATCGCGGAGCTCCTGTTGCAGAGCGAGAAACGCGACGCGAGAAAGTCCAGCCTGAGCGGAAGCCAGGGCTGGGACGGCGATCATTGCGATTACAGCGATGGACTTCTTCATCTTCAATGCCTCCAATCAGGTATGGGCTCTACTAGTACAGTAAAGTGTTGCCGTTCAGTTGCAAGGTCTGAGCCTGCAAATGATTTTACTGCTCACCTGTAATGGACTGAATGTGGGTCCGACTCGCAAGCGGGTAGAAGCACATTTCAGAAAAAAAACGTTAGGTCGGGGAGGTGACCAAAGCGGGGCCGCGGCGTCCGAAGTGCCGCCATTGCTCTGCTCCACGCGCTTGCCTCGCGGTCAGGCCCAAAAAAAAGCCCGTCTCAGAAGAGACGGGCTTTCGTAATTCGCGTACGGTCTAGCGAACCATTTGCACGATCAGGGCGCCGATGGCCAGCAGTGCGATGCCGATCGCGATCGCCGACACTGGAGAGACGGTCAGCTGATTCTTCCACCAGTTGGTGGCGGTGCCGGGCGTCTCGGGAAGAGAAGCCATGATCCGCTGCTGGACGTGCACCGGAGTAACGCGGCGGCGGAGCATCTCGCTCTCGGCGTTGATGCGGTTCCAGAGCTCGACCTTGGACTTGCCCTCGCTCTCGCTGGCGCGCATCACATCGACCTCACCGTCTAGCCACTCGTGTAGCAGGCTGCGACCAGCGGTTCCCGTAAGCGGGACTTCGCGATCGTAGAGCTGCTCGGAGGCGTTGTCCTTCCGCTGAACGGGCTCGCGTCCCGTCGTCTTTTCGTTTCGCTCGAAACCAGCATCATCAAACATCATGCGTACTTCTCCTCCAGCAGTTGTTGGAGCGCCTCTCGCGCCCGATGCACTCGCATCTTTAACGCGCCAACGGTCGTTTCAAGTAACAGCGCCATCTCTTCGTACGATCTTCCCTCGACGTGCTTCATCACGAACGCTTCTCGCAGCGAGGGAGCGAGTCTGGCCAGAGCAAACTGCAGGTCCGTACGCAGCTCGTTGCGGTCCATCTCTTCTTCCGGCGTCGAGTACGTCGAGGGCTGATCGTCCTCATCGTAGCTCACGTGCGTTCGCCGAATGTTCTTCAGCCAATCCTTGCAGCTATTAGCGACGATTCTGAACACCCAGGCGTCAAATCGCCCGCGAACTTCGCCGAGATGCTGATAGGCTTTGATAAAAGACGCTTGGAGGATGTCTTCCGCCACATCCGGACTTCCGGTCATCCCAAGTGCATGCCGGTACAATGGATCGCTGTAACGGGTTATCAGAACCCCGAAAGAATCCTTGTGACCGGCCAAAACCTTGGAAATGATCTCCTGGTCGGCGTCGATCCCCGGCGCCGCGGCATCCGGCGTCGAGTCCCCTCCGCCCAACGGCTGAGCACCCTGATTTTGCAGCGGTGTGGCTGTCATCTTCACCTGCCTAGTGTAATCCCTTTGCAATCGCCTGTATAGACCCAACTGGTGCCGGGATAACACCTTATCACCGTTACAATACTCTGACGATCGAGCACTCGTGGAAGCAACCAAGTCTCATCGCAGCCGTACCATATAGAGGTGCTCGAGGGCTATATCCCGGTGGTAGTGGCGGCCCTCCCGGTCGCTGTCGGCGCGGTACCGCCGATACCGCTGGCTGAAATGCGAGACCTTGCCGTCCACCGACGCTTCCTCCAGTAGCGAAAGAAGGGCCTCGGGCTCCAAATGCCCTTCGGAATTGAAGCTGATGAGGGCATGCCTTGCACTCGTAGCCCGAAGAAGACTGCTGAAGAGCCTGGCCACCCGGCGCCCATGTGACCACTGGCTCCGACCTTCATTCCCAGCCAGCAGGCCGACCTTCCCCCGGATCGGCGGCGACCCGTCGCTCCACCCCCTCGCCAGGATTTCGGGGATGTGATAGTAGGCAACATACTGACGGGAATTGTACGGCGGATCGATGTAGAGCAAATCGACCGCCCCGATCGTCCCCGCCGCTTCAGTCGCGTCCATGAGATGGGCTTTGGCTGGCTGCGACCCCTGGACTGGAGCCTCCACCAACACCTCGAAGGACCTTCGCGCGTTCGGCTGCCACTTCTTCATGTACGAGGCGTAAACGCCGGCGGTGTTCGCCACCCTGTCCGCGCCTTCGATGATTCCCGCCAGCAGCAGGTAGTAGTCGTCCTCGCCGACTCTCCCGTCGCGCCGCCATCGCTCCAGCTCCTCTCTGGCTGCGTCGATGCGTCCGGCGTTGGCTGGAGTGAAATACATTCTGCCGGCGCTGTCGGTGCCTCCAGCCGGCGAAAAATACCTGCTGATGAATCCGGCACTCGCCTCGAGATCCGACAGCGCGCTCGCCATCGCCGTCAACGCCGCCTCAGCGCGATCCGCCACCACGTATGCGCGCTGGAAGACGTAGGACGACATGAGCAGGTCGCTCGAATGCACGCGCCAGCCCTCCGCCTTGAGCGCTCGACTGACGCTGGCAGTTCCCGCGAATGCATCGTGCACCGTACCGACCGGAATCCCGCTCCGCTCGAGAGTCCGCAAGATGAAAGGCAGGAGCCGCGTCTTGTTGCCGATGTACCTCATGATGCAAAAGAGGGCGAGGTTTTAGCCTCGCCCTCCAGAAAAGGGTCAGCGCGCTGTCAGCAAAGCTGTGCCGCGGTCAGCGCTGCGACGGTCACCTTTGGAATCGCAAAACTGTACTGGGAGTTCAGCGCATCGGCGGCGGCGTTGGCGATGATCTGCTGACCGTCCGCGGTCGGGTGGATTCCGTCGAGGCTGATGTACTGTCCAAACGGGAGCTTGCAACCGAGGAAGGCCGCCAGACTGAAGTGAGCCTTCACTGCCACGAAGCTCGCCAGCGATGTGTTCAAATCGAGATAGGCCCAGGAATGCGCCGTCGCCTGCGCCGAGATGTGGGCGTTCATCTGGCGAATGAGATTGTCGATGAACGTCGTGTCGGACGGAGTGAGAATGAAATCCGCCGCTTGCGGGTTGTCGGTGCAGCTGAAGCTGGCAGGCTTGCTAGCGGCGAGCGCGGTGAGGACTTTGCCGAAGGCGTAGATCAGATTGGTGCTGCCCTGACAGTCGGGATTGACCACGATGCCGAAATTCTGGAACGTCGCCCTGTCCTGGTAGAAGTCGTCGCCCGGGTAAACGCCGACGAGGCTCGGAATGAGCGGAACCGAGACCAGCAGCGCCTTGGCGCCAGTCTTGGCGACGCTATCGACAATCGCATCGTACTGCGGCTGCCATACCGTGACAGGATAGAAGGTGAACGTGTTGTCCGGTTGACGATAAGCGGCGGCGGGAACGAGAATGCCGCCGGTGACTGTGCGCAGAACTTCGTTGGCACCGAGCTCGACTGAGACCAGCGTCGGTTTCTGCGACATCATCTCGGTCACCTGGCTGTTCTTGGGCAGCAGTACCGCCTTGTACAGCCGCTTGCGCTGGTCGGATTCAACAGTCGCCGGCGCAACCGCGGTCGTCTCGGGCGTCACGCGCAGCGCGGCGTAGGTCGTGGCCCCGTCGATGGCAACGTCGTTCGTCGGAAGCGTGGTAGCGCCGAGGAGCGTGCAGGCCTGATCGCTCGGAAGGATCCCCGGATATTGCGCCCCGCTCAGGCGCCGCTGGAACTGGATCGGCGCTATCAGCGGCGAATAGCAGCCTGGTCCGGTGATCAGCGGCTGGGTATAGCCGTGGGAGAAGGCCTGGTGCGCGAGGAGCGCGGGCCACGCGTGCTGCTGCGACGCGTAGTACACGCCGTCGGATTGGACTCCCATGCTCACGCTCGTCCCGATCGAGACGAAGGTGGCAAACGCTTCCTGGCCAGCCGGACCTGTGGTCCTGTCGTTGGTGCAGGCAGCGACAAGAATGAGAGCGACAGAACCAACAGAACGGGACCAGTTAAGCTTCATAACTTCCTCAAAAATTGATCTGCGAGGGGAGGGAGGGC
>DASXGU010000085.1:0-3523 GCA_036488915.1 Gemmatimonadaceae bacterium
CCCGGTTGATGGCTGAATCCCAGGCAACGGTGTGCGCCCACCAACCGGGATCGAACAGCGAAACCTGAGCCGGCATTGACCGGGTGCGGCTCTCGAGAGCGGGAATCAACGACCAGTTGTGGTGGTTCCGATAGTATCCCGGAATGAACATGGAGAGCGGGATCACGGCAGCCCAGATCCATCGGCGCGATGCTCCGACGGGTAGCGCGCGCTCGACGAGAATCGCGGCGAGGCCGAGACATGCGCTGACGAGATTGACGTAGAGGATGCAGAGCATTGAGTGCCGCCTCGGACTGGTCGCAACGAATAACTAAGTCCTACGTGCCCCGCCAAACGCGGGTTTCGTCGGGACAGCCAGGGCGTGAACGATGATCGCGGCCTGCATCCCGGCCCGACTTCGGGCTTCCGCTGATCACCTGCGGACACGCATCGTTAGCAGCAACGATCAACCGACGAGGGGAAGCAAAAATGTTGCGATACGCGATCCTGCTGCTGGCCGGCGTTGTACCCGCCATGGGGACCACTCCGGCCAATTCGCGCACGGCACCGCTCAACGAGCGGATGCTCGGACGCTGGGACATCACCATCACCACGCCCGATGGCCCGCGACCGTCCTGGCTGGAGGTCGAGCGATCCGGACGCGACGCCATCATCGGGAGGTTCGTGGGGGTCGTCGGCAGCGCCAGACCGATCTCGGCCATCGCGGCGGACGCGGATTCGCTGAGCTTCACCATTCCGCATCAGTGGGAGAACGGCGATGGGGAGCTCACGGTTCGGGGCAGACTCCAGGGCGACGGCCTCGCCGGCACCATGATCTTCCCCGACGGAAAGAGCTACTCGTGGACCGCGGTCCGCGCCCCGCTCCTAACCCGCGCATCGGCGCCAACCTGGGGGACGCCCATCCACCTCATTCATGCCAATGACCTCGGCGGATGGCACGCGAGCGGCGCGACGAATCAATGGCGGGTGGTCAACGGAATCCTCAGCAGCCCGCGCTCTGGATCCAATCTCATCACCGATCGGACTTTCGGCGATTTCAAGCTCCACGTCGAGTTCCGCTACCCGAAGGAGAGCAACAGCGGCGTCTATCTGCGCGGCCGTCACGAGGTACAAATCCAGGATGACTACGGCAACCCACCGTGGAACGACCGGTTCAGCGGCGTCTATGGATTCATATCACCCAGCGTGATCGCTGCGAAGCCCGCCGGTGAATGGGAGACCTACGACATCACCCTCGTCGGCAGGATGGTAACGGTCGTCGCCAACGGAACGCAGGTGATTTGCCACCAGGAGATCCCCGGCATTACCGGTGGCGCGCTCGACAGCAACGAAGGCGCGCCCGGCCCGATCTACCTGCAGGGAGATCACGGCCCGGTGGAATACCGCAACATAGTGATCACACCGGCCCGGTAATCCCGGCGGCGATGCTGGTCCGCAGGAGCGACGACGCCGATTTCCAGGCGATATTGGCGATCATCAACGACGCTGCCGACGCCTATCGCGGAGTCATTCCGGCCGATCGATGGCATGATCCCTACATGTCGGCCGACGCGCTCGACGGCGAGATCTCCGATGGCGTGGAGTTCTGGGTCGCCGATCGCGACGGCCACATAGATGGGGTAATGGGAATTCAGGACAAGAACGACGTCGCCCTGGTTCGTGATGCGTACGTAGCGCCGACGGCCCAACGCGGTGGTGTTGGCACGACGCTCCTGCGCCACGTCGAGGGCCTCGTCAAAAAACCGATTCTGATCGGTACGTGGGCCGCTGCGTCATGGGCGATCGAGTTCTACAGACGAAACGGATTCGAGCTGGTGGATGACGACGACAAGAATCGTCTGCTGCGACGATATTGGTCGATTCCGGCTCGACAGATAGAAACTTCTGTCGTGCTCAGACAGATCGAGCGATGAGGCAGGTGTGACTATGACTATCCCTTCCGAGGTACAATCGGAGCCCGGCCGTTTCGGACCCGACGATCCGCGATATGCGTCTGTGATCGCCAGACGCTTCAACAAGCGCTTCGCGTCCAGGCCCGACTACGTCCAGATCGCCGATTCGACGGAGAGCGTAGTGTCGGCCGTGCAGAATGCCGTGCGCGACCACCTTCGGCTCGTCGCGACCAGCGGTGGTCATTGTCTCGAGGGCTTCGTGTCCGATCCGGCGGTGCGCGTGATCGTAGACGTATCGCCAATGAAGCGGATCTACTACGACGCGGCGATGCGAGCCGTCGCCGTCGAGGCGGGAGCGACGGTTGGCGAGGCGTTCCGCGCGCTAGACGAACAATGGGGCGTGGTGGTCCCGCTGGGAGAGTACCCGGGCATCGGCATGGGCGGACACGTCGTCGGTGGCGCATTCGGTTTTCTCTGCCGAGAGCTGGGCTTGGCGGCCGATTTTCTGTACGGCGTCGAAGTGGTAACCGTCGACGACAGTGGACGAGCCCACGCCGTCGTCGCGACCCGCGAAGACTCCGATCCGAACCGCGAGCTCTGGTGGGCCCACACCGGTGGCGGCGGCGGAAACTTCGGCATCGTCACCCGATACTGGTTTCGCGCGCGCGGGGCGCAGGGCGACGATCCGGCGGAGCTGCTGCCGAAGACTCCGAATTCCATCACCGCTTTCCGGGCCGAGTGGAGCTGGCGGGACATCGACGCTTCCGATTTTTCCCGACTTCTCTCCAGTCACGGGGAATGGAGCCAACGGAACAGCGAGCCCGGCTCGCCAGGCTCCAGCCTCTGGACTCTGCTTCTGGCTCACCGCATAGAGGTTGGAAAAATCATCATCCGCGGACTGAGCACCTCCGGGCGGACGGCAGCGGAAGCCGAGATCAGGGATTATCTCGCCAATCTCGGTCGCGGACTTCAGGCGCCCCAGGGGGTGGAGCTGACGACGATGCCGTGGCTGGATTTCGCGCTGGATCCATTCCCGGATTTGTTCGCGATGCCGCCGGGAGGCGTCAGCACCAAGGTGAAGGACGCAATGCTCAAGCGTCCGCTTTCCGAGCGACAGTTCGCGGTCGTGTACGACTACATGACCCGCGCCGACTACGATGTGATGGGTGGGGCCTTCGGCTTCGCCACCTATGGTGGGCGGGTCAACGCCGTCGCCAGCGATGCCACCGCTTCTCCGCAGCGGAGCTCGATCTTCGACATGGCCTGCAACGTCGGCTGGATGGATCCACGCGACGAGACAAAAAGTATGGCCTGGGTGAGGGCGTTTTATGGAGAGCTGTTCGCCGACACAGGCGGGGTCCCTGTTCCCGGCGATGCCTACGACGGAAGCCTGATCAACCATCCCGACACGGACCTCGCCGACCCGCGGTTCAACAAGTCGGGAGTGCCGTGGCACACGTTGTATTACCGCGACAACTATTCGCGGCTGCAACAGATAAAAGCACGATGGGATCCCGGCAACGTCTTCCATCACGCGCTTTCGATTCGCGCGCAATGAAGGCACAGAACGATCTACAAATTGATAGTCGGGTCACGAGCGCCGAAGAGGCGATCGTGGTGCGCGGTCTGCT
>DASXGU010000095.1:0-7952 GCA_036488915.1 Gemmatimonadaceae bacterium
CGGCGAAAGCCCGGCCCAGGCATCAACCGACGCGCAGCGAGTACTGGCCGTCGAGACAGCGCTGGCCAGGCCGGCCAAGACCAGAGTCGAGCTCCGCGATCCGAACGGGAATTACCACCGGATGACGTCGGCCGAGCTGGCTCAGCTGGCGCCCGGGTTCAACTGGCCACGCCTTTTCACCGGCGAAGGCCGCGCCGACATCTCCACGATCAACGTCCAGAATCCGGTCTTCGTCAAAGCGGTCGACAGCCTTCTGAATGCAGTGCCGCTGTCCGACTGGAAGAGCTACCTCCGCTGGAAGATCGTCGATGCCGCGGCGCCGAGCCTGAGCTCAGCGTTCGTCAATGAAGATTTCCGGTTCGGCAGCACCTTGTCGGGGACGAAAGAGCAGCTGCCGCGCGAGCGACGCTGCACCCGCGCCACCGATGCGGGACTCAGAGATGCGCTCGGCCAGGCGTACGTCGCTCAGTACTTCACCCCGACCGCCAAGCAGCGGGCGCTGGAGATGGTTCGGAATCTCGAGTCAGTCTTCCACGACCGTCTGCAGACGCTTGGCTGGATGGGGGACAGCACCAAGGTGGCGGCGACCGCCAAGCTGGCGGCCTTCACCAACAAGATCGGCTACCCCGACAAGTGGCGTGATTATTCGACGCTCGACATAAAATCCGGACCCTTCATCGACAACCAGATGGCGGTGCGCGAGTACGAGCGGCGCCGCGAGCTGGCGAGGATCGGCAACGCCGTCGATCGCAACGAGTGGGGGATGACTCCGCCGACCGTGAACGCTTATTACAACGCGTCCATGAACGAGATCGTGTTCCCGGCGGGCATCATGCAGCCGCCGTTCTTCGATCCCAACGCCGATGATGCCGTGAATTACGGCGGCATGGGCGCCGTCATCGGTCACGAGATGACCCACGGGTTCGATGACCAGGGCGCGCAATTCGACGCGCAGGGAAATCTGCGCAACTGGTGGAGTCCGTCGGATCTGGAGAAGTTCAAGCGTGGCACCGGCCTGGTGGCGTCGCAGTTCGATTCCTACACGGTGCTCGACAGCGTACACGTGAACGGCCGACTCACGCTTGGCGAGAACCTCGCCGACCTCGGGGGGCTGTCGATTGCGTACGCGGCTCTGGAGAAGGCTTTGGCCCAGAAGGGAAGGCCGCCGCTCATCGACGGCTTCACCCCCGAGCAGCGTTTCTTCCTGGCCTGGGCGCAGATTTGGCGCCAGAACATCACGCCTCAAGCGGCGCGGGTGAGAATCAACACCGACCCACATTCGCCGGGAGAGTGGCGAACGAACGGTCCGCTGTCGAACATGCCGCAGTTTGCCGCGGCGTTCGGGTGCAAATCGGGCGATCCAATGGTCAGACCCGATTCGCTGAGACCCGTCATCTGGTGATCGGCGCCTGATCGAGACGTGAGCTGGAGCGGTAGCATGAGCTACCCACGCCCGCTCACGTCCTGTTTGGCCCGTCATACTGTCGTAAGTGGCGCGGTGTCGGCCGTGCCGACTAACTTGCATGATGACCGCGCGCAGCTTCTTCTATCGCGAAACGGATGGAATTCGTGTCACCGTGCGACCGGTGTACTTGCGAGACCACTCCGAGCCGTCGCAAAGTCATTACGTGTTCGCGTACTTCGTGCGGATCGAGAATGTCGGCTCCCTGGCTGCCCAGCTCCTCACCCGTCGCTGGCTGATTCATGATTCGGTGGGCGACGGGGTCGATACCGAAGTGCTCGGCGAGGGCGTGGTCGGAGAACAGCCGACGATCAGTCCCGGCGCCGTCCACGAGTACCAGAGCTTCTGCATTCTGAAATCCGGGGAAGGCTGGATGGAGGGCCACTACGGATTCCTGCGTCAGGACGGAACGTCGTTCGAGGCCGGGATCCCGCGCTTCATTCTGAGCGCGAGCGAATCGACGAGCCTGCCGTCGTAAGCCGCGCACGACAGTTGCTTTCTATCCGGCTGTGAGCCGCATATACGACATCTCGGTGCCGATTCGGTCCGGTGGACTGGTGTATCCAGGCAATCCGGAGATCGACATCGAGCTGCAGCAGGCGATTGCCAAGGGCGCCGGCGCCAACGTCTCGAACGTGAGATTCGGCTCGCATACCGGCACCCACGCCGACGCGGCGAAGCACTTCTTCGACGATGGACAAACAGTCGATAAAATTCCCCTCGAGCGCCTGATCGGGCCGGCGCTGCTGCTCAAGTTTCCCGACCAGGTTCGAGCCATCGGACAGGCCGAGCTGCGCGCCACGGATCTGCGCGGCCACACGAGAATTCTCCTCGGCACCAGAAATTCGGCGCTGCTGTCGCGGCCGGAGTTCGTCCCCGATTACACCTTCCTCGCCCCCGACGGCGCGGAGTACCTGGTGGATCAGGGCGTCGAGCTGGTGGGGATCGACTATCTGTCCATCGAGCAGTTTCACTCCGGACACCATCGCACGCACCGCACACTGCTCGAGCGATCGGTGGTGATCGTCGAGGGCCTCGACTTCTCGGTTCCCGAACCGGGCGAGTATCAGTTCATATGCCTGCCGCTGCGGATCGAAGGATGTGACGGCGCTCCGGCGCGCGCCGTGCTCATAGCATGACGGAGATAAATCACATCTTCTTCGACATCGGCGGTGTGCTCGGCTCCAACGGATGGGATCGTGAGGAGCGCGCGCGGGCCGTGAAACGGTTCGGCCTCGACGATCAGGACTTCCAGTGGCGGCACGAGGAAGTGGTCGGAGAGTGGGAAGAGGGGCGAATCAGTCTGAACGAGTACCTGGACATCGCGATTTTCTACAAGGAGCGGCCCTTTACGCGCAAGGAATTCACCGAGTTCATGTTCGCGCAGAGCGTGCCCAACGAAGCCACGATTCAAATCGCGCGAGCCCTGTGCGCGCAGCCCCGTTTCACGCTGATGACTTTGAACAACGAGTCGGAAGAGCTGAACATCCACCGGATCGAGTCCTTCGGCATCTCTCAGATCTTCGAGGCGTTCATCTCATCCTGCTGGCTCGGCGTCCGCAAGCCGATCCGCAGGTTTTACCACCGCGCGCTCGGCATCGCGCAGGCGGATCCGGCCACTTCGCTGTTCATCGACGACCGACAACAGAATCTCACGCCCGCGACGACGCTGGGCATGAACGTGATCTTATTCAAATCCGCGCCACAGCTTCGCTCCGACCTGGAGCGGCTGCTCGACCTCGAACTTCCCGGAGCTTAAGCGATGCGCCTGGCAATGATCGGCCTCGGCCGAATGGGTGGCAACATGTCGGAGCGGTTGATGAAGGGCGGCCACCAGGTGGTGGTGTACGACCGCGCCCCGGAAGCGGTTCAGAAATACGTCTCCGTCGGAGCGACCGCCGCGAGCTCGCTCACCGACGTGACGTCGAAGCTCCAGGCGCCGCGCGTCGTCTGGATCATGGTTCCGGCCGGCAAACCCGTGGACGACACCATCGCCGCGCTTCTCCCCGGATTGTCCAAGGGAGACGTCATCATCGACGGCGGTAACTCGAACTTTCACGATACTATGCGCCGTGCCGCCGAGCTTTCCGTGAAAGGGATCAGCTTCGTCGACTCCGGCACCAGCGGCGGAATATGGGGCCTTGCCAACGGCTATTGTCTGATGATCGGCGCCTCGGAGCAAGCCTTCGCGCTGTGCGAGCCGATCTTCAGGACCCTGGCGCCGCCCGATGGCTACGCCCGCATGGGGCCGCCCGGCTCCGGCCATTACGTGAAGATGATTCACAACGGGATCGAGTACGGGATGCTGCAGGCGTACGCCGAGGGCTACGAGATTCTTCACGCGTCGAAGGAGTTCAAGCTGGATCTGCACGAGATCGCGGCGGTGTGGAATCGCGGCAGCGTCGTGCGGTCCTGGCTCAACGAGCTGGCGGAGACCGCTTTCGAGAAGGACATCGACCTGAAGGATCTGCGCGGCTACGTCGAAGACTCCGGCGAGGGACGCTGGACCGTGCAGGAGGCCATCGACCTCGATGTACCGGCACCGGTGATCACGCTGTCGCTGCTAACCCGACTGCGCTCTCGCCAGGCCGATTCCTTCTCCGCCAAGGTCATCGCCGCGCTGCGAAACGAATTTGGCGGTCACGCGGTAAAGAAGTCATGAGGACTCCGGTTTCAGTCCCGCTGGTGCGGGCGCCGCGGAAGCGCGGCAAGCGCGACAAGGCCGATCCGTGCACGATGGTGATCTTCGGCGGCGCGGGTGATCTCACCAAGCGAAAGCTCATCCCGGCGATCTACTATCTCGCCGAGCAGAAGCTGCTCCCCGATAACTTCGCGCTGCTCGGCGTCGCGCGCGATCAGAATACGGACGAAGGCTATCGCGCCCTGATGCGTGACGCGATGAACAACTCGGACGAGATCCACAAGGTGCAGGACGACGTCTGGCAGTGGCTCTGCGAGCGGACGTTCTACGCCGGCGGCGATTTCTCCCGCGACGATGCATACGTCAACATCGGCAAGCGGCTCGACGAGATCGAATCACGCTCGCCGCGGGAGGAGCGCAACCGGCTCTTCTATCTGGCGATCCCGCCAAGCGTCTTCGAAACCACCCTCAAGCACCTCTGCACCAGCGGTCTGGCGCGGCGCACCCACTCGTACGACGAGCGTCCCTGGAACAGGGTCGTGATCGAGAAGCCCTTCGGGCGCAGCCTGGAGTCGGCGCGCGCACTCAATCGCCTGGTGCTGGACGAGTTCGGGGAGCACCAGATCTACCGCATCGACCACTATCTCGGAAAGGAGAGCGTCCAGAACATTCTGGTGTTCCGCTTCGCCAACTCGATCTTCGAGCCCCTCTGGAACCGCCACTACATCTCCCACGTCCAGATCACCGCCGCTGAAGCGGTGGGTGTGGAGGGCCGCGGCAAATACTACGAGGAGGCTGGCGTTCTCCGCGACATGTTCCAGAATCACCTGCTGCAGCTGCTGACGCTGGCGGCGATGGAGCCGCCGAGCTCGTTCACGGCCGACGCGGTGCGCGACGAGAAGGTGAAGGTGCTGCACTCGGTGCGACCCCTGATTCAAGGCGACTGTGCGCCGCCGGTGGTACTCGCGCAGTACGGCCCCGGCGCGATCGACGGCAAGTCGGTTCCCGGGTACCGCAGCGAACCCGACGTCGCGCCGAACACGTCGACGCCCACTTATGCGGCGATGCGGATTTCGATCGACAACTGGCGCTGGAAGGGCGTTCCGTTCTATCTGCGCTCGGGCAAGCGAATGGCGACGCGAGTATCGGAGATCGCCATCCAGTTCCGCTCGCCACCGCTCCTGCTCTTCGGCCAGAAGGCGGTAGAAGAGATGTCGCCGAGCGTGCTGACCCTGAGGGTGCAGCCAGACGAGGGGATCTCGCTGCGATTCCAGGTCAAGACGCCGGGGGCGATGCACGAGCTGACCCCCGGCCTGGAGATCACGCCGGTCGACATGGACTTCAAGTACGCGGAGGCATTCGGCAACGACGCGCACCCCGCCTACGAGACGCTTCTGCTAGACTGCATGATCGGCGATCCGACGCTCTTCACCCGCAGCGACGAGGTGGAAATGGCGTGGACCATCGTCGATCCCATTATCGAGTACGCCGAGAAGCACCCGGCCGCGGCGATGCCGACGTATCCGGCCGGAAGCTGGGGGCCGCCGGAAGCAGACAAACTCCTCGACGGAGATCACACACGTTGGCGATAGCTCCACTGCTCATTCCTCTCGTCGCGGTCGTCCTGTCCTCGACCGCGTGTCAGGACCCACAATCGAGGCAACAGGCGGCGGTGCTGGCAGGCGACACTACACAGCACGTTTTGCCGGCCGACGCCCGCGCCCTGGTCTTGCGCGCGCGGGAGCTCGATCGCGCCGACAGCCTCGACCAGGCCCGCGCGGCCTACGAGGACGCGGCGAAAAAGCTGCCCCAGGTGAGTGATTGGCTGTACCTGCGCGCCGCCGGTGTTACCGCCGACAGCTCGGCCCGCGCCGCCTACTACGCGAAGCTTCGCACCGATGTCGCGCGCGAGCGGATTCGCAACACCGACGCGATCGCCATGGAGCGCACCCACGATTTTCCCGGCGCCATTCGCGCCTACACGGCGCTCGGTGAAAAGCTCGACGCCCTCAGGCTCCGCGTCAGCCCGCCGGCCGACGAGGCGTCGAAGACGGCGGCCCGCGCTGATTTGATCTCGTTCATCTCCACGTCGGGCAATTCCGCCGATGCTCGCGACGCTATCGATCTGTTCGACAAGGTATTCCCGTCATCGAGTCCGGCCGAGGAGCTGGCGATCGCCCGCGCCGCCGGCAAAGCGGGAGTGCCCGAGCGGGCGGCAACCGCGTACGCGAAAGCGCTGGCCGCCGGCCTCGGTGACGTCAACGACGTATTCGGTTACGGGTCGGTGCTGTTCAGGCTACGGAAGTACCCCGAGGCGGCGGCGCAGTTTGCGAAAGTGCGCGCGCCGGCGGGACTCGCCGCCGGCGCCCAGTATCAGCAGGCACGCGCGCAGGTGGCGATGGGTAGCACCGATGCCGGCCGAGCAACCCTGCGCGCGATCACCACCGCTTATCCGCGAGACACCAGCGCCGCGTCGGCAATGCTGCTGCTCGCCGATCTGGCGACCGATGAGAACCGCGACCAGGATGCGCGGCAGACTCTCAACGCCATGCTCAAGCGGTTTCCGACGGGCCGGCAGGCCACCAGCGCGCGGTTTCGCGCCGGCATGATCGCTTACATCCAGAACGACCGAAAAGCAGCCGCAGCTGAATTCGATTCGCTGGTCGCACGGGACTCGAGCAGCAGTGAAGCGCTGTCTGCCGCCTATTGGGCGGGCAGATCGTACGCGGCGCTCGGTGACAAGACGCGCAGCGCCGCGCGGTGGCGCTGGATCGTATCGCGCGAGCCACTCAGCTACTACGCCGTGCTGGCCGCGAAACGACTGGACACCACGCTCGTGACGCCGGACCGCTCGCCGGCCAATTACGGGAGGATTCCCGACGTCGACTCGGCGCTGAACCGCGTCGTGTCGCTCAAGGATGTCGGAATGGACGTGGAAGCCGGATTCGAGAACGACAAGCTTTATCGCGACGCGACGGCCGATCCCAGACGTCTGGTCGCCACTGCCCACGCATTGGCCGGTGGGGACCAGGCGGCGCGTTCGATCGCCCTGGCGCGTCGCGCTCTCGACGAGGTCGGCCGCAGTCCCGAGAACTATCGGCTGTATTTCCCGGTGCTCGAGCGCGAGACCCTCATCTCCAGCTCAAAAGAGAACGGTCTCGATCCGGTGCTCGTCGCGGCCCTGATCCGGCAGGAATCGAATTTCAATCCACAGGCGACCTCACCGGCGGGTGCCCGCGGATTGATGCAGCTGATGCCGGCAGTGGGAAAGGCAGTCGCGGCAGCGAAGGGCATCGGGCCGTGGGATCCGGATCTGCTGTATCAGCCCGCCACCAACATCAAGCTCGGAACGGCGCACCTGCAGGGTCTGGCGCACAAGTACAGCGATGTGGTTAAGGTGCTTGCCGCCTACAACGCCGGTGAGTCACGCGTCGAGAAATGGTCGACGAAAACCGGTGCTGCCGATCCGGAAGTATTCACGGAGCGGATCCCGTTCGTCGAGACGCGCGACTACGTGCGGCAGATCCTCCGCAATCGCGCGTACTATCAGGCGCTCTATTCCTGGTAGGGGGTGTCGGACGGCTTCTGTTTGCCGGCCTTGCGACGATTCCTCCAGTCCACAAGCCAGCTGAGGGGAATTCCGGTGAGCAGTGGCGTCAGAAACATGCCTAGCAGCGTGTTGAGCCAGATCAACGCGATGTAAAAGCTGATCAAGCCCAGCGATACCCACAGCGTGCCGAGCGGGCCGTGCGTTTCCAAGCGAGACTCCCCTGTGAATAGGTAAATTAAAGTTATCATGGCTTTCGCGGCTGTTGAAGCGTCCGAGGTCGAGCGCGCGGTCGGGTGTGC
>DASXGU010000139.1:0-3889 GCA_036488915.1 Gemmatimonadaceae bacterium
GCCGGTTCCGTTCGGGACGGGCGAGCGCCTCGAGTACGAAGTTCGCTTCGGCGCGCTGAGGGTCGGCAACGCCCACATGGAAGTCGTCGGACTCGACAACATCCGAGGCCGTCCCGCCTGGCACACCGCTTTCTGGGTTCAGGGCGGTAATTTTCTGTATCGCGTGAACGACGTCTACGAAAGCTGGATGGATGCGGAGACGCTTTCGTCGCTGCGCTTCGTGCAGGAGCTCGAGGAAGGCGGAAAGGACACCGAACGGAGATTCGAGATCTATCCCGAGCGCTCCGTTTTCGTTCAGACCACCAAGAAGCCACCCAAGGAAGAGCAATCGGTATCCCAGCCGCTCGACGATGGCTCGTTCCTCTATTTCCTGCGCACGATTCCGCTCGAGGTCGGGAAGACGTACGACTTCGATCGCTACTTCCGTCCCGACCGCAATCCGGTTCGCCTGCGTGTGCTGCGACGCGAGGCGGTAACGGTTCCGGCGGGGACGTTCAACGCCCTCGTCGTCCAGCCGGTCATCAAGACCAAGGGCATCTTCTCGGAGAACGGCCACGCCGAGGTCTGGCTGTCGGACGATGAGCGCCACATAGTGCTGCAGCTGAAATCGCAGCTGAAATTCGGCTCGCTCAATCTCTATCTCAAGTCCTACTTCCCATCGCCCAAAACCTGAGCGGTAACCGGGGCCGCGGCCCCCGCCGTGGCGGGCCGAAGAAAACGAGCTCGTCTTCCGCGCCGGCCGCTCCGACGGAAGTCGATCTGGCGAAAGTGCGCACCGTTCCGATCGAGCGCAGACCGAACAAGGTCGCGGCTGCAGAATTCGCGACACCGCCGGGGAAGGATCGCAGCTTCGCGGCGTTTCTGGAGTCCCTTCCCGATGTCCTCGTGGCGCGGGACTTCCGCGCCGTCATCGCTGCCATCGCCGCCGCCGCCAAACACCGACGGGCCGTGGTCGTGATGCTGGGCGGCCACATCGTGAAGACCGGCCTGGCCCCGCTCCTCATCGATCTCATGGAGCGGCGGGTGATCACCCATCTGGCGATGAATGGGTCAGCGGCGATCCACGATTACGAGATCGCGCGCTTCGGCGCGACGTCGGAGGACGTCGCGCGTGGACTGGTCGACGGCACTTTCGGAATGGCCGAAGAAACCGGCCGCGGAATGAACGAGGCCTTCACGCGCGGCATGAAGAACGCCTGGGGCATGGGTGAAGCGCTTGCCCGCGCGCTCTCCGAATCGACTCTGTCGAACGGCGAGCTGTCGGTACTACTTGCCGCGCGCCGGCTCGGGATTCCCTGCACCGTCCACGCAGCTCTGGGCGCCGAGATCATTCACCAGCACCCCGCCGCCGACGGCGCCGCCATCGGCGACACCAGCCATCGCGATTTTCGCCGACTCGCCGCCTCGCTTCCCGGCCTCGACGACGGCGGCGTCGTTCTCAATCTCGGCAGCGCCGTCATCATGCCGGAGGTCTTTCTAAAAGCGCTCACCATCGCCCGCAACCTGAACGCCGGCAAGCCCACGGCCTTCACCACCTGCGATCTCGATATGCAGCGGCACTACCGGCCGCGCGTCAACGTCGTCCAGCGTCCGACCCAGGGCAGCGGCAAAGGCTACGAGATCACTGGGCACCATGAGATCATGGTGCCGCTGCTCACCTGGGGAGTCGTCGAATTGCTCGACGCGGAAGCTCGGAGCTAATACCTAGTCAGCCTCGTCCCCGAGAACCGCTCCCTCAGTCGCGCCGCGGTGCCCGGACTCAGTACGCGGATGCCGAAGTACAGCAGCCCGCCGACGATGAGTACCTTGAGCGCCAGACCGACGATGAAGAAGGTGAGGGCGACAACGCCGCCGAATAGCTTGAACACCATGCCTACGGCAAAGAGGCCCAGCATGGCAAATAGGCCGATCATGAAGATGGCGCGTAACATGACGTTCTCCGATACAGTGTCTGGAATCACTACGATACCGCCGTACATGTTGTTTCACGAGAGCGGATTCCGGGGACGGCCGGCCTGAGCGCGGACGTCATCGTCGTCGGGGGTGGCCTCATCGGCCTGGCAACCGCCGCCGAGCTCGCCGAGCGACGGCTTTCGGTCACGCTGATTGGCCAGCACCGGCCAGGAGAGGCGTCGCCCGCCGCCGCCGGAATGCTGGCGCCATCGGTGGAGCGTGCACCGGGAGCGGCCCACGATTTTGGCATCGCCGCGCGCGACCGCTACCCGTCATACGTCGAGTTTCTCGCCGAGCGGACCGGGATCCGGGTCACCCTGAACCGGCTCGGCATCCTCCAGGTCGCGCTCAGTGAAAAGGGCGTCAAGGGCCTCCGAAAGACGCCGATGGCCACCAGCAATTGGCTCGACGCAAAGGAGGTTCGCGAGCTCGAGCGTGGCCTCGGCCACACTTTCGGCGCCATGTACAATCCGGACGACGGGGCGGTGGATAATGTCCGCCTTGTCGAAGCCCTGGCGCGGCTCTGCTCGCAAAGCGAGCGGATCACCGTCGTCAGCGGAGCGGTAGCAGGCGTCTTGCCATCGGGTGACTCGTGCACGGTGCTCACGGAATCCGGAGAACGATTCACTGGGGCGCGGGTCGTTGTGGCGGCGGGAGCCTGGTCGGGACAGGTCGCCGGAGCGCGCTTCGGCAACGCCGTCCAGCCGGCGCGCGGGCAGCTCGTCTCGTACCCGTCCGCGCCGCTTCGACACGTCGCCTATGGTCCGGCGGGATACGTCGTCCCCCGTGGAGGAATCACGATCGGTGGCAGTACCATGGAGAGCGTCGGCTTCGAGTCCAACACCACCGACAGCGGCATCAGGAAAGTCCGCACCGCTGCCGAAGAGATTTGTCCGGCACTCGCGAAAGAGAAAACGGTCGGCGCGTGGGCTGGACTTCGTCCCGTCACACCGGACATGCTCCCACTGATCGGCCCCGATCCTGAGCGCCCGTCGCTTCTCTACGCCTGCGGCCATTCGCGCAACGGCGTCCTCATGGCCCCCCTGACGGGGGATTTAATCGCCGATCTCGTGACAGAATCACCACTTAGCCACGACCTGTCACAATTTCGCCCCGACCGCTTTTAATGTAGATTCCGTAAGCTCGACGGACTCTCTCCTCCCCGTCAGCTGCAAATGATGCCAGACACTCTCTATCAGATCATGGGCCGTCACCGCGCCGAGCCGCTTCCAGAGCGGAAGCCTTCGTGGCTCAAGGTGAAGGCGCCGGGCGGCCCCAACTACATGCGACTCAAGCACTTGATGCGCGAGCTCGACCTTCACTCCGTCTGTGAAGAAGCGCATTGCCCCAACGTCGGTGAATGCTGGGAGCACGGCACTGCCACCTTCATGATCCTCGGCGATGTCTGCACCCGGAACTGCGCCTATTGCGCCGTCGCTCACGGCCGTCCCCCCAAGTACGACATCGCCGAGCCGCACAGGGTGGCAAAGGCAATCGCCGAGATGGGACTCCGGCACGCCGTCATCACCTCGGTCGATCGCGACGACCTCCCGGATTTCGGAGCCTGGGTGTTCGCCGAAACGATTCGCCAGATCCACGAAAGAATTCCCGACTGCTCGGTAGAGGTGCTGGTCCCCGATTTCCAGGGCAATCACGACAGCATTCGCGCCGTCCTCGAGGCGCGGCCCGAGATCTACAATCACAACACCGAGACGGTGCCAAGACTCTACAAGAAAGCACGACCCGGCGGTCGGTACCCGCGAGTGATGGATATCTTCCGCTTCGTCAAGGAGACGGCGCCCGACATCCCGACCAAAACCGGCATGATCCTCGGCATGGGCGAGACTATCGAGGAAGTCGTCGCCGTCATGCGCGACCTGCGCTCGGTCGACGTCGATATCCTCACCCTGGGCCAGTATCTGCGGCCTTCGGACAG
>DASXGU010000018.1:0-6503 GCA_036488915.1 Gemmatimonadaceae bacterium
AGTGGCGTCGTAATACAGCCGCCCCGGAATCGGGGTGCCGGCCGGCGCCGTTGGAACCAGGTTCGGGGTGCAAGTGCGCTTGTAGTCGTTCCACGCCTCGTACCCGAGCTGGAAGTCAGCGATGTACTTCTCGGTCAGGATCTCATTGAGCAGCGCCTGGCCGGCCACCGCCTCAGGCGCGAGCCCGTGATTGGCGCGCTCCTCGTTGAGCTTGGCGAGAGCGGTGACCTGGTCGCCGGTGCGATACGCCGCCTCGGCCCAGATCAGGGTGTTCTCGTCATACGTGACGAACGGCTGCTGGAAGTCCGCGGCGCCACGTGTCGCACTCAGCCACCTCGGATTCCCGCTAGGCGCGAAGTACTGCGCCTCGCGAGGGTCATTGCGTCGAGCCAGAATCGTGTCGAGCGTCGTGCCGATGGCGAGATCTCCGCCGCGGCCGGCGGGCCCGTGGAACTGGAAGTAGAAGTTCGTCTCCGAAGCGGTCGAAGTGAACGCGCCGTTATAGTTCCCGGCGTCACTTGAGATTCCCTTCTGCGCTTCTGCCAGCGCCTGAGCGTACGCGGTCGGCCTGACTTCGGCGGTGTGCATGTAGAACCGCGCCTTCAGCGTGTGAGCAAACGCGGTCCAGAGCGCTGGGTCGCCGCCATACACGAGATCGGCTGCCCCCGGCCCTGCGTTGCCCGCGGCGTTGGAGTTCAGGTTGGCGATGCCCGCCGAGATCACCTGCTGTACCGAATCGTACACGAACAGCTGATCGTCGAGCGTCGGGTTCGGAGTGTGCTGCAACGCCTGCTTGTAGACGAGGTCGCCGAACAGATCGGCTCCCGTCCCCATCAAAGCGCCTTCCTCGACCTGGGCCATGCCCAGATAGAGCGAATCACCCACGGAACGAGCGCCTGTCTGGAGCTTCTTGATGTCGACCAGCGCGCCACCGGTGTACAGCGCCGCGTGCGTTCCGTTGGTCGTCGACGGATCGTGCGAGTACCGCGACTGGAGGGCGCCATACTGATTGGCGACACCGTTGAACTGCTGCGCGAGAATTCCCGTCACGCGTGCTGGATCACCGCCCCAGTACGCCCACAGGTTTTCCTGCGTGGCGACGAAGAACTGGTCGTTCGTCGCTTGAACCTGACGGTTGGGGTCCGTGCTCGTTTCGCCGCCGGTCAGGAAGTTGTTGCAACCTCCGACCACGACTACCGCGCCCGCAACGAGGAGCCCGCCCGCAAATCGTTTTATATGGTTATGCACTTCTGATATCTCCGTATGTGACTAGCGAGAAAGACTGAACGAAAGCACGAACGAGCGCGTCGGCGGATTGATGAAGTAGTCGAGGCCCTGGGTCAGGAACTCGGCTCCGCCAAGGTTCACTTCTGGATCGAACCCGGAATACTTCGTCCAGGTTTTGAGGTTACGGCCCGCGATGCGGATGTCCGCCGAGGAGAATCCGGTCAGATTCTTCAGGAACGGGTGGTCGAGCGTGTAGGTGAGCGAGATTTCGCGGAGCTTGGCAAAGCTGCCGTCTTCCACGAACTGCGCGCCCACGGTACCGAATCCACCGCCATCGCCGAGGAACCAGTTCTGCCAGTCAGACGGCGACTGGAAGGCAACGACGTTCTTGCCTGGTCCAACGGTTGTGGGATAGACCTTGGTCATGTAGTTGACGCCGTACTGGCCGTTGGTCAGGGTGCGGATCTGGGTGTCCTTGCCGGTGCCGAAGAAATCCAGCACGCCGCGGGTTCCATTCCACACGCTCCCGCCCTTGCGAACATCTAGTAGGCCGGAGACCGAGAACTTGTTCCAACGGAGGTTGGTGTTGAACGACATCGTGTACTTGGGGTTCGGATCAGCGATGATGCGCTGGGTTGGATCCGCCACCGGTAGTCCATCGCTGCCGAGCACCAGCGCGCCCTTCGGAGCGCCGGAGCAGACGGAGCCATCGACATCCGATACGACTCCGAGGCCCGGGATCGCGATGTTGGTGATGCCGCGACCGCAGCGAACGAAGTCCGAGCCCTGAATGACGCCCGGCGCAAAGCCGACCGCTGAAGTGCCGATCGCGCCCTGGAATCCTTCGAGGTTGTAGTTGATGAAATCAGCACCAGCGAGGCTCAGTACGCGGCCCTGGTTGCGGCCGTACTGCGCTCCAATGTCCCAGCCCGTGTTGGCCGACTGGATCGGATGCAGGTTGAGCGTCAGCTCGGTGCCCGTGTTCTTGATGCTGGCCGCGTTGAGGATCTGCGAAGTGGATCCATTCGCCGAGGCGTTGATCGGAGCGCTCAGAATGATGTCGTTGCCGCGCTTGTTGTAACCGGTAGCCGACAAATCGATCTTGCTGTTGAAGAACGCCAGATCGGCTCCGACCTCCAGCTCGCGGTTCCGCTCGGGACGAAGGTTCGGGTTGCCGACGAGACTGCTGGTCAGCAGCGCGCCCTGGCCGTTGATACCCGGCTTCAGGAGATCGCCGAAGCCGCCGAGACCGATGCCGGCCGTCGACGACAGCGCGGTGACCGCCGCATATGCGGGCGGCTCCTTGCCCGTCTCACCGTAGGCAACGTGGAGCTTGCCGTAGGAGAGCCAGCCGCTGCGATCGCGGTTGTTGAGCAGGTTGCTGAAAGTCCAGGCAGCGCTCGCCTTCGGGTAATTCGCGCGCGGATTGGCGCTTCCGAAAGTCGAGAACCCGTCGTTACGAATGCCGAGGTTCAGGACCAGCTGGTCGAGCAGGCTGACTTCGGCCTGCGCGAAGTACGCTTCGATGTGCCGAAGCGCGCGGTATTCCTGGACGCTTGGGGTAATGGTGTTCTGAATGTTGTAAGGCGTCGGAGCGATCAGCTGCTCGCCGAACGCGTAGGTCTGGCGCAGTCTGCGGGAGTTGAGGTTCTGACCGACCGTGAACGTCAGATCGGTGTTGGTCCCGAAGGTGTGCTTGGCCGTCGCGATCAGGTTGTGATCGATCTCGAGGTTGTTGATGTCGTTGCGCGTGACGTTGCCGACCGCATCCGCACCGGAGGTGAGGGGCAGCGACTCCAGGCGCCAGTCATTGTAGTAGTCGGCGCCGAGGGTCTCGCTCACGTCCAGCCAGTTAAGCGGCGTCCAATCCACGTTCAGATTGGAGACGGACCGGCCGAGCTCGCTGCGATTGCCCGGATTGTCCAGCACGAAGAACGGGTTGTCGTAATAGACGTGGCTCTCCATTTCGGCGATGCTGGTCGCGTTGGGGAACCGATAAGCGCGCTGCAGGCCGTTGGGGAGATAAGTGTCTTCGTTGTTGAAGTTGGGCGGCGTGCGAAGCGCGCCGAGCATCACGCCAGAAAGATTGGATCCCTTCTGGACGTATTTGCCGCGCGTGTCGATGTAGCTCAAGTTGCCACTGACCTTCAACGTGGAATTGATCTGCTGGGTTCCCTTCAGGCGAACGGTAGCCCGGTTGTACTTGTTGTTCGGGCCCTTCAGGTAGCCATCCTGATTCATCAGACCACCGGAAGCGTAGAACGTGGTGCGCTCGTTGCCGCCCGAGACCTGCAGGTTGTTGTCGGCGGTAAGCCCGGTGTCGAACAGCTCCTGCGAGTGATCGAACAGCGGGGTTCCGGCAGCCGCCTGGGGTCCCCAGGAATAGCGAGCGACGGTGCAATCAGGGCCGCCGCATGTCGCGGCCACGCCATTCTGGCCCTGAACGAACTCGTGCTGCAGGACATCGTTGGCGCTGACGCGATCGAACGTTTCCGTCGAGGAAAGGGTCCACCGCGTAGCGCCGGGAGTACCCGACTTGGTGGTGATGAGCACGACGCCGTTGGCGGCGCGAGCTCCGTAAATCGCGGCGGCTGCCGCGCTCTTCAGAATCTGGATCGACTCGATGTCAGCCGGGTTGATGTCCGAAGCACGGTTCGCCGACACGGTGCTGGCATCAGCGCCAGAAGCGGTGCCCGATCCGTTGACGATACTCTGCGTCGAGATCGTCTGGTTGTCGATCGGCTGGCCGTCGACGACGAACAGCGGCTGGTTGGTTCCGGAGAGCGACGAGGACCCGCGGATCTTGATCGATGCCGAGGAGCCGGGTTCGCCCGACTGAGTACGCACTTCGACGTTCGGCGCCTGCGCTGCCAGCGCCGTCACGACGTTCTGCGGATTCGCGGCGCGATTGAGCGCGCTGGAGTCCACAGTATTGATCGTGGTCGTGAGTCTCTCGCGCGTCGTCGATGTTCCAGCTCCCGTCACCACGACCACGTCGAGGTTGAGCGGGTTGACGACCAGCGAGAAATTCTGTGACAGGTTTGCGCCGGCCGTCAGAGTGATGGGAACCTGAGTGGCGGCGTAACCGATGGTGCGCGCGAGCAGAACCGCGCTCTGCCCATTAGCGCGCGAAGCCGGGACGACGATCGTGTAGCGACCGGCGTCATCGGTGTGCGTGCCGATGGTGGTTCCCTGAATTAGAACCGTTGCACCCGGGAGGGGTGTTCCATCCTGGCTCGAGACGGTACCGGAGATTGTCGCACCCGATTGGGCGCTCGCAACCGACGCGACGCCGACGAGAAGCGCCAGTACCGCACTGACATTTCGTGCTAGCTGCATGACGATGGTCTTCTTTGCATTGGGTGGGTGGGAACCGGAGACCGGCCGAGCTATCGACATAAAACGATTCAACATTCGTATCTCCCTCTTGTTGGCGCCGCTGCGCAGCGCGTTTCGCCGCTCACATTCGCAATGTGAACGTGGTGTAGCCGACCGGACCGCCGCATTATGAACCGTTTCCCCAGAACGGCCCTGTTGGCGACACGTGAATCGTGCCGACGTGCGACATGGTGCGGAGAGCGTAACTCTTCGAATACTAGACTGATGCACTGTCAACACCAAGTGAAGTGTTGGACACCCGAGCTACACGAATCGTTTGGCGAACGGCTGGGATTTGTACGCGGACCGGGATGCAACCGTCGTCGGGAAGACGTTTCTCAGCGTTTTCCCGGATACCACTACTATAGAGAAGCGCGCCATTGGCGCCTCGTCGCCGTCCTCGGCGCCGGCACGCATCCCCCCCGGCAAAGCCCTCCGCTAATGCAGAGCTGTCCTGCGGGGTGTCCCGTTCACAGAACGTTTACAATCCGGCAGCCAGTGCGGGCAGCCTGTCGCGCTCGCGAACTCCATCGGCGAACGGTCCCAGCAGGTGCGCGATGCTGTTCGCATAGTAGCTCACCAGCGCGCGGTTGCCGGGAAGAATCGAGTAGCCGTTGCCGACTTTCACCATCATTCGCCGCATCGCCAGCATCCGCCACGCGCGGTCGAATACGTCGTCGATGCTTCCCTCCCGGTGGATGACGCGGCCATTCAGCTCGCGCAGCACATCGCGCATCTCCCCCATGCGCGCCAGCAGCCGCGGGCGCGAGATGAAATCCCCGTCGAAGCTCTGGACCGCCGCGCACGCGAGACTCACCGCCGTGACCGGAATGAGCGCCGCGATTTTCTCCAGCACCGAGTCCGCCAGTGCCTGTACCCGCGCCAGACGCTCGGCACGATCGATCGAGAAGAATCCGCCCGTTTCGCGATCCTGCCGATCGAGCCACGGCTCCAGCGGAATAGGATCACCGATCACGACCGCGGCGCGGCCGTATCGCTTCCATCTGCGAGCGACCAGACGCGCGCCATTCCACCAGACGTACCGCGCGACCTCGGCGAGCTGGGCGCGACGTGGCGGGCGACTCCTTCCCTCGCGCGCGTCCAGCTCGCGCAGGAGCGATCGGTCCTCGAGCACGCGATCGTAGTTTACGGCGACCGGCACCACGTAGAGTCGTCGGCGCATCGGCGGATCGCGCGCCACGCCGAGGACGTAATCGAGCAGCCCGATCTTGGCTTTGCCCAGCTTTCCATCGCGGCTCAATCCACCCTCGAGAAAAATTCCCTGCGTTACGCCGTTTCGCGTGATCAGCTGGACGTACCGCTCCAGCACGGTGTGATAGAGCTTCTCGCGATATTTCCGGCGGATGAAATACGCCCCGAAGGACTTGAAGATGTACTCCAGCGGAAAAGTCCTCGCCCATTCACCGACGGCGTACGAGATGGCGACCCGGCCGGACAGCGTGTAGCCGACCAGCACGTAGTCGGCGTTGGAGCGGTGGTTCATGAGGTAGATCACTACTGCGTCGCGCGGTAGCACGCTCTGCGATGCCCCGCCGGCATACTCCGCCGAGACTTTGTAAAAGAAATTCAGCAGCATCCTGCTGACGGCGAGACCGATCTTGTAATAAGTAAGAATGTTGAAGAAGGGTACGATCTCGTCGATGTACGCTTCCACACGGCGCCAGGCGGCCGCCTCATCGAGCCCCGTTTCGCGCGCGTGCTCGCGAACCGCAGCGGCGATTGCGTCATCGGCCAGCAGCGTCGCCCTGATGAACGGCTTCTTGGTGAGCTTGAAACGATCGAGTCGTGAGCGCGAGCGCCTCAGAGCTCGTAACGCCATCCGCGACCCGACACCACGGATCACAACCGGTTCAGTGCCCCGTTCGTGACGTCACCAC